>JBDTIE010000233.1:0-3491 GCA_039936515.1 Rhodanobacter sp.
CGGATGTGCACGCTGCGCACGTCGCGTACCTCCATGAAGTCAGCTGTTGCGCTTACCGGACGCTTGCCCGGGTCGAGCACGCGCAGGCATACCTCGGTGCGGTGTGGCAGGATCGCGCCGCGCCAACGGCGTGGCCGGAACGGGCTGATCGGCGTGAGCGCCAGCACGTTGGCGTCCAGCGGCAGGATTGGACCGTGGGCGGAGAGGTTGTAGGCCGTGGAGCCCGCCGGCGTGGACACCAGGATGCCGTCGCACACCAGCGACGGCAGCTTGACCGTGTCGTTGAGCTGCACTTCCAGGTGCGCCGCCTGGTTGCTCTGGCGCAGTAGCGAAACTTCATTGAAGGCAAGGGCCACATGCTCGTGGCCGGCAGTGTCGACCACGCGCATTTGCAACGGGTGCAACTCGGCCACATGGGCGCGGGTGATGCGCGCAGCCAGCTCGTCCTGCCGGTACTTGTTCATGAGGAAGCCGACCCGGCCCAGCTTCATGCCATACACAGGCGTTGCCCGCTCGCGGTGTGCGTGCAGCGTACGCAGCATGAACCCGTCCCCGCCCAGCGCAACGATGACCTCAGCGTCAGGCACCGCCGCGTCGCCGTATCGCTGCACCAGCTTGCGCCGCGCCTGCTGGGCCACTTCGGTGTCACTGGCGACAAAGGCAAAGCGCATTGGTCGGTAGTCGGAAATGGGAAATCGGAACAGCCAGCGTAGCTGCATGCGGATTCGGAAATCAGGAAGCGGAGGTTACGCACCTGACGCTTAACTGACGATCCCGACCACCGTGCCCTCAGATCAAGCCGCGCCGCAGCTGTGGCGGCACGGCTGCCGATACCCGGCCCTTACGCGACCGGCACCTGAGCCAATTGCGCCAGGCGGCGTACCGCGACCGAGGCGATCGGGTAGTCCGCGTTCTGCGTAAGGATTTCGGCCAGCATGGCACGGGTGTATTGCAACGTGGCGTCGTCGCGCTGCAGCCAGGCTTGCACCGGCGAGACATCCTTGTCGGTGCCAGCCAGCTGCAACACCTGCGAGGCCAGCGCACGGTGCTGGTGATTGAGTTCGTCCAGCAGCGAGCCACGTGCCTGTGCGTGCCAGCGGCCTTCCACCGGCAAGGCCTCGATCTGGTTGCGCAACCACTCCAGATCCAGCGCCTCACCCAGTTCGTAGAACACCGCCGCGACCTTTTCGATCGGTTCGTCGAGCTGCTGGGCAACCTCGGCCATGTCCAGTGCCGAACGCAGGATGGGCAGCCGCGCCAGTCGCAATGCCAGCCCCGCCGGCAGACCCAGGCCTTCCCACTTCTCCTGGTTGCCGCTGAAATCACCCTTGCCGGTGGGAGTCAGCACAGTGGGCAACGCCGCACGCAGGGCGGACACGCCGGCCTGGTAGCGCTCGACGTTGGCCGCAATGTCCTGCGAACCGCCGGGGCGGTTGAGCAACCAGCGCGTCAGGTGGCGCAGCAGCGACCATATCTGGCGAATGGCGTCCATCTGCGTGTCTTCGGCGACCTTGCTGTCCATCGCCTCCACCTGCGCCCACATGTCGCGCGCATCGATGATCTCGCGGGCGGCGGTGTATGCCTTGGCAATGGCAGCCGGACCCTGGCCGGTGTCCTCCTGCATGCGCATCATGAACGTCGCGCCCATGCGGTTGATGGTGGAGTTGGTCACCACCGTGGCGATGATTTCGCGCTTCAGGCGATGGCGCTGCATGTTCGCGGCGTACTTTTCGTGCAGCGGCACCGGAAAATAGCGCATCAGCTCCTTGGACAGGTACGGGTCCTCAGGCACATCCGAATCAAGCAGTTGCTGGTACAGGCGGATCTTGTCGTAGGACAGCAGGATCGCCAGCTCCGGCCGGGTCAGGCCGACGCCGCGGGTCTTGCGATCGGCCAGCTCCGCGTCGCTTGGAAGGTTTTCCACCTGACGATCCAGCGTGCCCTCGGCCTCCAGCGTGCGGATGAAGTGCGCCATCGAACCCAGGCGCGGCACCGACTGGTGCTCCATCAGGGTGATTGCCTGGTTCTGCCGGTAGTTGTCGCAAAGCACCAGGTGGCCGACCTCGTCGGTCATGGAGGCAAGCTGCGTGTTGCGCTCGTCCACCGTGATCTCGCCGCGGCGCACGGCGTCGTTGAGCAGGATCTTGATGTTTACCTCGTGGTCGGAGGTATCCACGCCGGCGGAGTTGTCGATGAAGTCGGTGTTGAGCAACACGCCGTTTTGCGCGGCCTCGATGCGCCCCTTCTGCGTCATGCCGAGGTTGCCGCCCTCGCCGATGATCTTGGCGCGGACGTCCCCGCCATTGATGCGCAGGCCATTGTTGGCGCGATCGCTGACATCGGCATGGGTTTCGCTGGCGGCCTTGATGTAAGTGCCGATGCCACCGTTGAACAGCAGGTCCACCGGCGCCTTCAACACCGCGCTGAGCAGATCGTTGGGCGCCAGGTGCTCCACGTCATCGGCAAGCCCCAGCACCTTGCGCATCTGCGGCGAAACCGGGATGGACTTGAGCGTGCGCGGGTAGACGCCGCCGCCTTCGGAAATCAGCGACTTGTCGTAGTCGTCCCAGCTCGAGCGCGGCACCTTGAACAGGCGCTGGCGCTCGACGAAGCTGCGCGCGGCATCCGGGTTTGGATCAAGGAACACGTGGCGATGGTCGAAGGCGGCGACCAGGCAGGTGTGCTCGGACAACATCATGCCGTTGCCGAACACGTCCCCGGACATGTCACCAATGCCCACGCAGGTAAAATCCTGCGTCTGGCAGTCACGGTTGAGCGAACGGAAGTGGCGTTTGACTGACTCCCACGCGCCGCGCGCGGTGATGCCCATGCCCTTGTGGTCGTAGCCGTGCGAGCCGCCAGAGGCGTAGGCGTCGCCGAGCCAGTAGTCGTGGCTGATGGAGATGGCATTGGCAATGTCGGAGAACTTGGCCGTGCCCTTGTCGGCGGCCACCACCAGGTACGGGTCGTCAGCGTCAAGGCGCACCACGTTTTGCGGGTGCACGACCTTGCCGTCCACCAGGTTGTCGGTGAGGTCCAACAGGCCGTTGTTGAGCATCTGGTAGCAGGCGATGCCCTCGGCCTGCTGCGCATCGCGGTCGCCGCCCAAGGGCGGCTTCTTGACGAAGAACCCGCCCTTGGAGCCGACCGGCACGATCACCGTGTTCTTCACCATCTGCGCCTTGACCAGACCCAGCACCTCGGTGCGGAAGTCCTCGCGCCGGTCGGACCAGCGCAGGCCGCCACGCGCGACCGGACCAAAGCGCAGGTGGATGCCTTCCACCCGCGGCGCACATACCCATATCTCGCGGAACGGAACCGGCTTGGGCAGGTCCGGCACCTTGTGCGAGTCCAGCTTGTAGCTGATGTACTGCCGCGGCGCGCCGTCCCACAGCTGGAAGAAGCTGGTGCGCAAGGTTGCGCCGATCACGGCGACGAAACGGCGCAGGATGCGGTCCTCGTCCAAGCTGGCGACGTTCTCCAGCAGCACG
>JBDTIE010000234.1:0-8920 GCA_039936515.1 Rhodanobacter sp.
CCGCCCAAGGGTGCGCCAGCGCTGACGCTGGCGATCCCCGGCACCGTCATCCTGCTCTTGGGCAGCATCACGATGTGGTGGGGTGAGCGCGGGATTGAACGTGGGCGGCCGACGCAACTGATCGTCGGACTGGTCGCCTCCATCGCGCTTGCCATCGCCTTCGTGGTGCTGGAGGGCATCGAGTGGGCAGGCAAGCCGTTCACGCTGGGCACCGATGCCTACAGCTCGCTGTATTTCACCATCACCGGTTTCCATCTGGCCCACGTCTTGGTCGGGGTGCTGATGCTGGCGTCATTGCTGCTGTGGACGGTGCTCGGGCACTTCGACGAAAACCGTCACTCGGCGTTGTCCATCGGCGTCATCTACTGGCACTTCGTCACGGCCGTGTGGATCGCCGTGTTCTTCACCTTTTACATCGCGCCGCGACTGGGCTGACGCCATGGAAGAACAAGACCTGCCCCGCGTCGACATCCGCCATCCGGTCCCCAACCGTTATCGCGTTGGCCTGCTTGCGCTGGGCTTTGGCGTGGCCGGCGCGCCACTGGCGTGGAACATCGAGTTGCTGGTTGGCACGGCGTTGTCCGGCCACCAGTGTTATCCGCGCTACATGCCGTTGGCGCTGCCGACGTGGAGCGGTACGTGGTGGTTCCTGCTGGGGCTGAGCGTGGCCGCCGTCGTGCTGGGCGGCTGCGCCGGGTTGGTGTCGTGGCGCAGCTGGCGGCGCACGCAGGATGAGCACCCGAGCCCGGCGCACAGTGGCGAAGGGCGCAATCGATTCCTGGCGTTGTGCGGCATGTTGACCAGCGGACTGTTCCTGGTGGCGCTGTTGTTCAGCCTCGCGGTCGTGCTGATGGTGCCGGTATGCAGCGGTTGAACACCCATCGCCGTGCTTTCGTGCTGGCGTGCCTGCTCGCCAGTTTGGTGTGTGCCGCACCGGCTGCCGCACACGGGAGCGACGCGAGCGCGTTGGCCTGGAGCTGGCCGTGGTGGATCGTCGGCTCGCTGGCACTTGCGATCCTCGGCTACGTACGCGGTCTGCTGCGCCTGGAGCGGACCGCGCGTCGCCACGTGTTTGGCGCAGGTCGCCTGGCGGCATTTGCCATCGGTATTGCCACCATGGTCGCGGCGCTGCTGTCGCCGCTGGATGCATTGGACGACCAACTTTTTTCCGCGCACATGGTGCAGCACATGCTGCTGATGCTGGTGGCGCCGCCGCTGCTGGTGTGGGGGCGTCCGGCGACCGCGTGGCTGTGGGCCTTTCCACTGCGCGGGCGGCGTGCCATCGGACGTTTCTGGATGGGTACGCCGGGCGTCCAGCGCAGCGTCCGCAGCTTGCTGGCGCCGCTTTCGGTCTGGCTGCTGTGGAGCGCTGCGCTATGGTTCTGGCACCTTCCCGGCGCCTACGGCTGGGCGCTGGCCAATGAGTGGGTCCACAGCGCCGAGCACGTGTGCTTTTTCCTCACCTCGCTGGCGCTGTGGTCACTGGTGATGGCGCCGTACGGCCGCCGCCAACTGGACTATGGGCCGTGTCTGATCTTTGTCGGCACCCTGGGCGTGCAAATGGGCCTGCTTGGCGCGCTCCTCACCTTCGCGACCCACCCGGTCTATCAGACCCAGGCGCAAACCACCCTGGCATGGGGCCTGACTCCGCTGCAGGATCAGCAGCTGGCCGGATTGATCATGTGGGTGCCTGCCGGCTTCATCTTTGTCGTCGCCATGGCCGCGCTGTTTGTCGCCTGGTTGCGCGACGCCGAACGCAAGGCACTGGCAGCCTCGGCGACGCGGCATCTGGGCGTGTTGCGCATTGCCTGCGTGTTTGCGCTGCTGCTGCCGGCGCTGGCCCTGCCCGGTTGCGGCCGGCGGGACGCCGCTTCGCCGTGGGTGGTCAGCGGCGCGAACGCCGCCCGCGGCCCGGCACTGATCCGCGCCTATGGTTGCAGCAGTTGCCACGTGGTGCCCGGCGTGGCTGACGCGCGCGGCATGGTCGGTCCGCCGCTTACCCACTTTGCGCAACGCGGTTATATCGCCGGCACGTTGCGCAATACACCCGATCACCTCATCTTGTGGCTGCGCAAACCGCAACAGGTGTTGCCGGGCAACGCGATGCCTGACACCGTGCTGGGCGACCAGGATGCGCGCGATATCGCAGCCTATCTCTACACCTTGCAGTGAGCGGCTTTGCACCTGCGTTGCGGCTTGCGCTGCGGCGAACGCCAACCAGCCAGGGTCGGCTCGTCGCAACCAAGTCCCAGCTACATCGACGCCACGCCGTCGCCGGCGCTGGACGGTGCGGGGTCGCCCGACTCCTCGCGCGCCAGACGGTTGTAGACCGTCTTCAGGCTGATACCCAGCGCCGCCGCAGTGCGCGCCTTGTCGTTGGCGAAATAACGCAAGGTCTCGTTGAGCATTTTCTGCTCGACCTGCTCGAATGACATGCCAACGCGAAAGCACACTTCGCCATGCCCGCTGCGGTGCTGCAGCAACTCTTCGTCGGGCACTTCCACACGCAGCACATCGTCATCGCCCAAAAGATATGCACGGCCCACGACCTGCTTGAGTTCGCGCACGTTGCCTGGCCACGCATAGCCGAGCAGATCAATCTCTGTGTTGTGGTCAAAACGCCGCGAAGTCGCGTGGCGGCAATTCAAGTCATCCAGGAAATACCGGGCAAGCGGGAAGATGTCTTCGGGCCGCTCGCGCAGCGGCGGCAAACGCAGCGGAAAGTCCCGCAGGCGGTAGAACAGATCCTCCCGAAACTGGCCCTCGCGCACGGCGCAACGACTGTCACGATTGGTGGCCGCAACCACCCGACAGTCCACCGGCCGCTCGCGATTGCCGCCAACCCGGCGGATCACGCCATTTTCCAGCACGCGCAGCAGATGCGCCTGCAGCGCGTACGGCATCTCGGTGATTTCATCGAGAAACAACGTGCCGTGCTCGGCCTGCTCGAACAAACCCAGGTGCTCGCTGATCGCGCCGGTAAAGCTGCCGCGTGCGTGACCAAACAGAACGCTGGCCAGCAGTTCGGCCGCGACCGCGCCGCAGTTGACGGCGACAAACGGCCCGCGGCATTCGCTCAATGCGTGGATTGCCCTCGCCGCCAGTTCCTTGCCGGTACCGCTTTCGCCTTCAAGCATGACCGTCAGGTCCGACGGGGCGACCCGGCGGATCTGGTTGAATACCAAATGCATGGATCGCGAAGCGCTGTACAAATCGCCGCAGCGCATGTCCCAGGTGTCGGCCGGCGCCTGTGGATCCGGGCCAGACTCGACGCATGCGCCTGGCCTGTCCGCGCGTCCGTCCCGGTTCCGTCCCGGCCGATACCGTTGTGAAGGTCCGTCGGCTGCGGCTGGCCCGGGATGCGCGTGACCGTCGGCTCGACGCGGAATCGTCGCCAACACGGGATAGTCAACCATCGGACCGGTATCCATCATGCACTCCCGACCAGCACAGAAACTGTGTCGCCGGAGTGCTTGCGCATACGCGAAGTTCGTCGGCGACCATCACCGGTAACATCAACCTGCATGCGTGAATGCAACGTCCAGCGGCGCCGGCGGAAATGCGGACGCATCCATCATGGAGGACGCCTCCGCAGCCATCGGACTTTCCAAACCGATGGCGCTAACCGCCCCCTGAGCCGCGCGCGTACAAGCGCGTTTTTTCCTGCGCACGCACGCGGCGACGCCATGTAGTTTTTACAAATGTTTGCAGCAACGCGCCCGCACGTCGCGCAAAAATGGAGGCGTGACACGCGTAGCCCGGGAGACCCATTGCTCTGCAACGGCCTGAATGCGTGGTTTTCCCCGGCGCCGACAGTGTGTTGCGGGCGCAGCCTGAGTGGTCATCATCACGGCGTAAACCCGTGGCACGATTTCTGCTGCCTCCGCTTATCAGTGGCGAAGATTACGGAGTGCCTGCCGATGCGCGAACGACCTGTTTTGACTTCCGGCACGCGCATCCCGACCCTCGCGCGAAACGAAACGGAAGTTCCTGCGCCCGCTTCGCCAACCCGGCGCGCGCTGCTCAAGGCATCGTTGCTGATTCCCGCCGCAGGCCTGCTGGGACCGGGCCTGCTTGGCTGCAGCACCGGGGAAGCCGGGCATGACCCATCGAGCGTGGACGAAGCCAAGGCTGCGCCGCTGTTTTTCAATGCCGACGAGCGTGCCTTTGTCGAAGCGGCAACCGAACGCCTGATCCCCGACGAAGAGGACGGCATGGGCGCCAAGGGTGCCGCCGTTGCGGTATTCATCGACCGGCAACTTGCCGGCCCATATGGCCATGCCTACCGTTGGTATATGCACGGTCCGTGGCAGGAAGGCGTCCCGCAGCAGGGTTACCAGCTGAAACTCACGCCCGGCGAGCTGTATCAAACAGCCATCCGCGATATCGACGTGTGGTGCAGGAAAAACCACAACGCCGCCTTCAGCGCGCTTTCGACAAGCGAACAGGATGATGTGCTGCACGGGCTGGAGAGCGGCGACATCAAGCTTGCCGATGCACCGTCCAAGGAGTTCTTCACGCTGTTGTGGAAGAACACGGTCGAGGGTTTCCTGGCCGATCCAATGTACGGCGGCAACCGCAACTTCACCGGCTGGAAGCTGGTGGGTTTCCCCGGCCCTCGCTACAACTATGTGGCCGAGATCGAGCAATACGGCAAGCCCTATACCAAGCCGACCGTGGGCATTCTCGGCCGCGACCCCAACCGGCGGATGCGAGGCTGACCATGGCAACCACGCTCAAGCCGGTGAATGTCGTGCTGGTCGGCTTTGGCTGGACCGCATCGATCCTGGCCGAGCGCTTGACCGCCAGCACCGGCTTGCAGGTGCTGGCGCTGGAGCGCGGCAAATTCCGCGACACGGTGCCGGACTTCGCTACCACGCATATCCAGGACGAACTGCGTTACGCCGTTCGCGACGGCTTGTTCCAGGAGCCGGCGCGCGACACGCTGACGTTTCGCAATTCCATGGACCAGACCGCGCTGCCCATGCGCCACCTGGGCTCGTTCCTGCCCGGCGTCGGCGTGGGTGGTGCCGGCGTGCACTGGAACGGGCAGACGTGGCGGTTTTTGCCGCAGGACTTCGTGATCCGCAGCCATACCGAGCAGCGTTACGGGAAGAATTTCATCCCGGCGGACATGACCATCCAGGACTGGGGCGTCACCTACGAGGAACTGGAGCCGCACTACGACCGGTTCGATTACCTGTGCGGCATCTCCGGCCATGCCGGAAACATCCGGGGGCAGATCCAGGCAGGCGGCAATCCATTTGAAGGGGCGCGGCAGCGCGGCTACCCGCTGCCGCCACTCAAACGCAGCCATGCCACCGTCCTGTTCGACAAGGCGGCCACGGACATCGGCTTGCATCCCTTCCCGTGCCCGGCCGCCAACACGTCCGCGCCATACAAGAATCCGCTGGGCGTGCAAATGGGTGCGTGCACCTATTGCGGCTATTGCGAGTGGTTTGGCTGCGGCAATTATTCCAAGGCGTCGCCGCAGACCACCATCCTGCCGGCGCTGCGCCAGCGCAAGAACTTCGCCTACCGCACGCAGTGCGATGTCACCCGTATCAACCTGGACAGCACAGGCAAGCGCGCCACTGGCGTGACGTACTTGGACGAACAGGGGCGCCAGTTCGAGCAGCCGGCGGACCTGGTCATCTGCTGCGCATTTGCCCAACACAACGTATTGCTGTTGCTGCTGTCGAAGATCGGTCAGCCCTACAACCCGGTGACCAACACCGGCGTGGTGGGCCGCAATTACGCTTACCAGATCACCTCGGCGGTGGATGTGTTCCTCGACGACATCATGAATCCGTTCATGGGCGCGGGCGCGTTGGGCCAGGGCGTGGACGAGTTCAACGGCGACAATTTCGATCACGGTCCGTACGGATTCGTCGGCGGTGGCTACATCGCCTTGTGGAGCACCGGCGGCCGCCCGATCCTGCAACACCAGTTGCCCGAGGACGCGCCCAAGTGGGGCGCCGGCTGGAAGAAGGCGATGGCCGAGAACTACCTCAAGAGCGCATCCATCGCCACGCATGGCAGCGTGATGAGTTATCGCACTTCCTACCTGGACCTTGATCCCACCTATCACGACATCTACGGTGATCCGCTGTTGCGCCTGACCTTCGATTTCCATCCCAACGAAATCAAGATGTCAAGGTTTCTCACCGACAAGGCGGCGTTGATCGCCCAGGCCATGCAGCCGCGCTCGTTCCACGCCAGGCCACGCACCGGCCATTACTCGATCGTCCCCTACCAGACCACGCACAACACCGGCGGCTGCGCCATGGGCGCGGACCCGAAGACCAGTGTGGTCAACAAGTACCTGCAGTGCTGGGACGTGCCCAACGTGTTCGTCATGGGCGCCAGCGTGTTTCCGCAAAACCATGGCTACAACCCGACCGGTACCGTCGCGGCGCTCGCGTATTGGGCCGCCGACGCCATCATCGACAAGTACCTCAAGGCTCCCGGCCCGCTGGTCCAGGTGTGAGCGTGCCATGGCCAATTTTTCGCCAATGATTGCGTTGCGACTTGCCGGCCCGGTGCTCCTGGCCGCGCTGCTTGGCGCGTGCACCCGCTCCGACGCGCCACCCGCCAACCCGGCACAAACGACCGACGCCGCCACGGTGGCACGCGGCGAGTACCTGGTGCGCGTTGGTGACTGTGCGTCATGTCATACGGCCAAGGGCGGGCAACCCTTTGCCGGTGGCTTCCCGGTACCCACGCCGTTCGGGAAAATCTATTCCGTCAACATCACCCCCGACCGCGAAACCGGCATCGGCAACTGGACCGAGCAAGACTTTTACCGCGCGATGCATACGGGCATCAGCGCCGACGGCAGCCATCTCTACCCGGCGTTCCCGTACCCATGGTTCACCAAGGCAACCCGTGCCGATGTCGACGCCATCAAGGCCTACCTGGACACGCTCGCGCCCGTGCACAAGGAAGACACCCCAAACCAGTTGCCCTGGTACTTGCGTTGGCGCGGCGAACTGGCCGGCTGGAATCTGCTGTATTTCGAAAAGGGCGAGTACCAGCCTGACGCGAACCATTCCGCGGCATGGAATCGCGGCGCGTATCTGGCCGAAGGTCTGGCGCACTGCGGCGCCTGCCACACCCCGACCAACGCACTGGGTGGCAGCAAGACCAGCAAGCGTTACCAGGGTGGCAACGCGGGCTTGCACTGGTTTGCGCCGGGCCTGGGCGACAACCTGCGCGACGGTGTCGGCAACTGGAGCGCAGCGGAGATCGTCGAGTATCTGAAGACCGGCGCCAACGCCAAATCCGCCACCGCCGGCCCGATGACCGAAGTGGTGATGAATTCGACGCGCTATTTCACCGACGCCGACCTGCAGGCGATTGCCGTGTACCTGAAGGATCGCCCGCATGCTGCGGACAAGTCCGCACCGGCTAGCAAAGCCTTGGGCGCCGACGCGCTGGCGCGCGGCCAGGCGTTGTACATCGACAACTGCACCGCCTGTCACATGCCCGACGGCCGTGGCCTGGCACACGTGTTTCCGCCGCTGACCGGCAGCTCGTCGATCCAGGCCGACCAGGCAGGCACGGTGATCCACGTTGTGCTGGAGGGCGCACGAATGGCTGCACCGCAGAGCAAGCCCACCGGCCTGGCGATGCCCGGGTTTGGCTGGAAACTCGATGATGCCCAGGTGGCCGACGTGGTCAACTACATCCGCCACGCATGGGGCAACCGCGCGTCGCTGGTGGATGCCGATGACGTCGCCGCCGTGCGCAAGAACATCCTGCCCGAGGATCTCCCCTCGCGCGACGCGCACACGGTGTACGCCGACACGCATGCGCGACCGGACTTGTGGAACCGGCGGCCGAACCACCTCGCACCGGCGCAGCCGGTCGTGCCGGCACGACAGCAATAAACGCCATGCGCCATCGTTTGCAGCTGACCGCAACATTTGCCCTGGCCGCGTTGTCGATGAGCGCGGGAAACTCCCGTGCACAGGAGGTACGCGACGTGCCCGCAATCGCCACGCAGCTTTGCGAAAGCTGCCATGGGCCGAACGGCAACAGCATCAACCCCACGGTGCCTTCCATCGCCGGCCAGGTCGAGCCTTACCTGTACAAGCAACTGCACGCTTTCCAGTCGCAAACGCGCGTGGGTGTGATGAGCGGCGTGGCGATGGGCTTGAGCGATGCCGATGCGCGCGCCCTGGCCGCCTATTTTTCGCGCCAGCATGCCCACTGGAATCCGCAACCGTCGCGAGTTCCGCGGCAGTCACGGCAGGGCCGGATCATTTACGTCGACGGCATCGCCGACAAACACGTGCCGGCGTGCGCCTCGTGCCACGCGCTGGATGGCAGTGGCCTGCCACCGGAGTTCCCCCGTCTTGCCGGCCAACACGCCAACTACATTGCCACGCAGCTGCGCGCGTTTCGTTCGTCCAGCCGCATGAGCAATCCCAACGCCATGATGCGCGTCGTGTCTGCCCCGCTTACCGACGCGCAGATCAATGCCGTCTCGCAATACATCACCGATTTGCGCTGAACATCCATGACCCAGTTCGATTGCGACCTGCAGCAACACGGCACGCCACTGGCGCACGTCTGGTCGCACACCATCGGCAGCGGCCGCGCGCACCTGGCACTGCGTGCTGACTGGCAGGCCCAGATGCGCAAGGCCCACGCCGAACTCGGCTGCGCGCACGTGCGCTTCCACGCGATCCTGTCCGACGGCATGGGTACCGTGCTGATCGAACAAGGTCAGTTGCTGTACGGTTTTTTCAATGCCGACCAAATCCTTGATTTCCTGATCGGCATCGGCATGCGCCCATTTGTCGAGTTGAGCTTCATGCCGACCGCGTTGGCGTCCGGCGACCAGACCGTGTTCAGTTACCACGGCGATGTCACGCCGCCCAAGGACGGCGCGCAATGGGCCGCTTTGATCCAC
>JBDTIE010000235.1:0-4419 GCA_039936515.1 Rhodanobacter sp.
AATCTCGCGCGGTCATTCGCCACTGTGCTGTTGCCAGCATGGGAAGGCACCGCCCGAGGCGTGCAGGTTTGCTGCATGCAACTCGTGAGCCCGGAGACCGGCCCGAACGATTCCTGGTGGCTCGCGGTGGGCGAGGCCGAACCACGTGTTGGTCGGTTCCGCCTGCCCGTCGTTCCGCCGTCCCCGCTGCGCACTGCCAGCTTATTGGCTTGCATGAGCCGTACGTGGGTGTGCGGCCAGAGGAACGACCTTGAATAACAAAACCTTGCTGGCAGCTGCGCTGCTGAGTTGCGTGATGACTGCCCAGGCGGATGGGCAAAGCCACGCCGACACGCTCAATCCGGTGGTGGTCACCGCCACGCGCACCGCGATCAGCGTCGACGACGCGCTGTCATCGGTCACGATCATCACGCGTGCCGATATCGAACGGCTGCAACCGTTGTCAGTGCCGGACCTGTTGGCCGGCCTGCCCGGCGTGAGTTTTGCCAATGCCGGCGGCTATGGACAGCAGACATCGATGTTCCTGCGCGGCACCAACTCGGCACATACGCTGGTTCTGGTCGACGGCGTGCGCATTGCATCGGTGGCCAATGGACTGGCAGCGTTCGAGCAGCTGCCGGTGGAGCAGATCGACCGCATCGAACTGGTGCGCGGTCCGCGCTCCAGCCTCTATGGCGCGGACGCGATTGGCGGTGTCATCCAGATTTTCACCCGCCATGGCACGTCTGATGGCGCGCTGGCGCCAATGTTCAGCGTCACCACCGGCAGCGACAGTTTGCTGCGTGGCCAGGCTGGGCTGTCGGGCGGCGGCGTCCATGCCTGGTACAACGTCAGCGTTGGCAGCCAGTACACGCGCGGCATCAACAGTTGCCGCCTCGGCGCCAAGGCGGCGTTTGCCGGTTGCTTCACCGATGAACCAGACCGCGATGGTTTGCGTACGCACAGCCTGAGCGCAAGCGGCGGGTATCGCTGGGACAATGGAGCGCAGCTGACAGGCACCTGGCTGCGCAGCCTGGGCGATATCAAATTCGACGGCGACTACCAGAACCGCAACCGCACCGTGCAGCAGGTCGCAGGCAGCCACTTCAGCATGCAGCCGTTGATGGCATGGAAGACCACGCTCAGCGCGGCGCAAAACCTGGACCGCTACGACAACTACAAGGATCGCCGTTTCACCGGCTACATCTACTCGCGGCGCAACCAGGCAGCGTGGCAGAACGACATCAGCGTGGCTGCCAACCAGTTGCTGACGCTGGGCGTGGATTGGCAGGCTGAGCGCATCAACAGCGATACCGGTTTCCTTGCCACCCGTCGCAACGACACCGGCAGTTACGCGCAGTATCAGGGCACGTTTGGTCATCATGAGCTGCAGGCCTCGGCGCGGCGTGACCGCAACAGCCAGTTCGGTGAGCACGACACCGGCGCCGTGGCTTGGGGCTATCACTTCGACGACGCGTTGCACCTGTCTGCCAGCTATGGCAGTGCATTCCACGCGCCGACCTTCAACGACCTGTACTTTCCCTACGGCAGCGGCAACCCCGACCTCAAGCCGGAAAAATCGCGCAGCGCGGAGATTGGCCTGAACCAGCAACGTGACGCATGGCACTGGGGCGTGAGCGCCTACCGTACAGTGATCGAACAGATGATTGCGCTGGACGCGGCATACTTTCCAGGCAACATCAGCCGCGCGGTGATCGGCGGTGTCGAAGCGCAGGCAGGCGGGACACTGGGCGATTGGCAGGTCCAGGGCTACGTCAGCGCGCTGGCGCCGCACAACCGCGATGGTGGTGCAAACAACGGCAACGTCCTGCCGCGCCGGGCCGAGCGCACCGCGCGCGTGGATGTGGACCGGCGTGTCGGTGCATTCGCTGTCGGTGCCACCCTCACCGCCGCCGGTCGGCGCTACGACGACGCGGCAAACCGCCACGCGCTGGCCGGCTACGCCACCACCGACCTGCGCGCCAGTTACCGATTTGCGCCGGGCTGGCAGGTGGAGGCACGCCTGGTCAATGTGTTCGACCGCGCATACGAAACCGTCTGGTACTTCAACCAGCCCGGGCGCGGTGCGTTCGTGACGTTGCGCTACAGCCCCGGACGCTGAGGTCGCCGCTGCCGGCTCCTACGAGGAACTTGCCCGTGCTTGCGGTGCGTCCGTGGGGTCCAGCCGCCACCCCTGCCTTCCGACACGGTGTGGACTTCAGGCACATACGCGCGGCGCGGGTCGATGGCATAACAGCAGCATGATCAGGATGCGAAATGGGAGCCTGTCACTGTCGGCCGTGCGCCGCGCCCGCGTGCGCGGTCGCGGCGGAGTGCGCACGCTGCCACTATGCTGGCCGGCCACGGAAGCCCGATGAATATCTTTGCCCCGCTGATCCGCCGACCGGTTGGTACCTCGCTGCTCTCCGTGGGCCTCATGCTCGCGGGGATATGGGCTTACCTGCTGCTGGGCGTGGCGGCGTTTCCATCCATCGAATTTCCCGGCGTTGCGGTGTTTGCGCAGATGCCGGGGGCCAGCGCACAAACCATGGCTTCGACCGTGGTGGCACCACTGGAGCGACACCTGGGGCGCATCCCCGGCGTCAAGCAACTGGCTTCCCGCGCCAGCGAGGGCGGCGCGCAGATCTCGGTGGTGTTCAACTTCGGCCGCACCACCGACCAGGTGGCGCGCGAGGTGCAGGCGGCGCTCAATGCCGCCGCCAGCGACCTGCCGCCGGGCATGCCCAACCCGCCGGGGTTCTTCAAGTTTGATACCTCGCAGATACCGATCCTGGTGGTGCAGCTGACATCCGCCAGCCTGCCGGCGGACAAGCTCTACGACCTCACCGACACGCTGCTGAAGCCGGCGGTGATGCAGCTTCCGGGCGTGGCAAATGTCCAGGTCGGTGGCGGCACGCCGCACGCGGTGCGCGTGGAACTGGACACCGCCGGTCTGGCCAGTCGTGGCCTGACCGCCAACGACGTGGCCAACGCGCTGCGCGCGGCCAATGTCACCTCGCCCCAGGGGATGTTGAGCAACGGCGCCACGCAGATGGCAGTGTCCAGCGACACCCTGCGCGATCCGGCGCAATTTGCCGCGCTGGTGATTGCCAGCCGCAATGGCGTGCCGGTGCGGCTGTCGGACGTGGCCAAGGTCACCGGTGGTCAGGAGGATCAATACGCCGCGGCGTGGTTCAACGGCCACAGCGCGGTGAGCATGGAGATCAGCAAGCGCTCCGAAGCCAATGCGGTGGCCACCGTCACCGCCATCCGCGAGGCCCTGCCACGCTTGCGCAGCGTGCTGCCGGCGGACGTGCAGGTCACGCCGGTGTTTGACCTCACCCCCACTACCGTGTCGGCCCTGCACGAGGTGGAGGTGGCGTTGCTGATGAGCATCGTCATGGTTGCGCTGGTGATGCTGGTGTTCCTGCGCCGGCTGCGTCCGACCATCATCGCCATGTTCAGCGTGCCGTTGTCGCTGGCTGGCGCGTGCGTGGCGATGTGGATGTTCGGCTTCACCCTCAACCTGTTCTCGCTGGTGGCGCTGGTGCTGTGCGTGGGTTTCGTCGTGGACGACGCGATCGTCGTCATCGAGAACATCGTGCGCCACATGGAGCAGGGCAAGCGGCCGCTGGAAGCCGCGCTGCTGGGCGTGCGCGAGATCGGCTTTACCGTCATCTCCATCACGCTGTCGCTGATTGCCGTGTTCGCGCCAATGGTGTTTGGCAACAACATGTTTACCGTGCTCATGCGCGAGTTTTCGGTCACGCTGATCGCCACCATCGTGATTTCCGCGGTGGTGTCGCTGACGCTGACGCCGGCGCTTTGTGGCCGCTGGCTGACGCATGAAGCGGAGGGGACGCGCAGCCCGGGCCGGCTCGAGCGCCTGGCCGAACGCCTGGACGTCGGCATGCTGCGCGTCTACGAGCGTGGCCTGAACTGGGCCATGGACCATCGCCGGCTGATGCGCTGGCAGCCGGTGACGTTGCTGGTGCTCACCGTGGTGCTGGCAGTGGGCGTGGTCATGACGGCCGGCGGCGGACTCATGCCCAAGGAGGACACCGGCCTGCTGCGCGCGCGCATTCGTGCCGACGCCAACATCTCGCCGACGCAACTGGCCGCGCGCGTGCGTGAGATCGGCGCGGTGGTGCAGGCTGACCCGGCAGTGCTGGACGTGTCGATGAACCTGGGCGCTGGCAACAACCCCGGGGCGGTGGGCAACACGGCCAGCATGTTTGTGGATCTGAAACCCATGGGCCACGGGCCAGGTACGCGGCAGCAAGGCGTGCAGGATGTCGTCGAGCGGCTTTCCAAGCGCTTCAAGACGGTGGCGGATTTGAACGTGTCGGTGTCCGCGGTGCAGTTCATCGGTGGCGGTGGCGGCGGCGGTGGCGGCGCGCAATATTCGTTCCAGCTCGACAGTACCGATGGTTCACCGCT
>JBDTIE010000236.1:0-7848 GCA_039936515.1 Rhodanobacter sp.
CGCCAGCAGCGCGGCCAGCACGATCCCGCCACCGGCGATGAGGACGCCGCGCCAGCGCCGTGACACGGCTCAGAGCCTGCCGCGCGCGGGCTCAGACATCGTCGCGCCCGGCGCTGCCGAGGTTGGCTGGCAGCAGGCCGTCGACGAACGCGGCCGCGTCGAACACGCGCAGGTCGCCGGCCGCCTCGCCCAGGCCGACGTAGCGGATCGGCAAGCCAAACTCGCGCGCCAGCGCAAACACCACGCCGCCCTTGGCCGTGCCGTCGAGCTTGGTCACCACCAGCCCGGTGACGCCGACAATTTCGCGGAACTGGCGTACCTGGCTGATGGCGTTCTGCCCGGTAGTGCCGTCGATCACCATCAACACTTCGTGCGGCGCGGCCGGATCAAGCTTTTTCAGCACGCGCGCAATTTTGCCCAGCTCGTCCATCAGCCCGCCCTGCGTGTGCAGGCGGCCGGCGGTGTCGGCGATGAGCACATCGATATGGCGCGCGCGCGCCGCCTGCAACGCGTCGAAAATCACGCTGGCGGCGTCGGCATCCTGGCCCTGGGCGACCACCGGTACATCGTTGCGCGCGCCCCAGGTCTTGAGCTGCTCGACCGCGGCAGCGCGGAAGGTATCGCCGGCGGCCAGCATCACCGCGCGCCGCTCGTCGTGCCAGCGCCGCGCCAGCTTGCCGATGGTGGTGGTCTTGCCGGCGCCGTTGATGCCTACCACCAGCACCACGAACGGTTGCTGGCCGGTCACCTGCAGCGGCTTCTGCACTGCCACGAGCTGCTCCACCAGCGCCGCACGCAACGCTGCCAGCAGCGCGTCGGCGTCGGCAAACTCGCGCTTGTGCATGCGCTTGCGCAACTGTTCGACCAGCTCGGTGCTGGCGGCGACACCGACATCGGCGGTGATCAGCGCGGTCTCCAGTTCATCCAGCAGGTCGTCATCGAGCGGGGCGTTGCGCACGAACAAGGTGCCCAGCTTGCGCGCCAGCACGCTGGCGGACAGGCGATCGCGCCAGTGGCGGCGTGGGGCTTCGTCCTCGGCCGCGGATGCAGCTTGCCCGGTCGCGGGCGCATCGGCAGCGGGCAACGGCGGCGGTTCGGGGCGGGCTGCGGGTGGCTCGACCGGAGGTACACGAAACGGCTGGTGGCTGTCCTGCGCGCCTTCTTGCCCGCTCACCTGCGCCAACGCCTCGTGCAGCGCCTGGCTGCTGCTGTCGGTGTCCGCGGCGTCGGCCGCAGTCGCCTCCGGCGTCGGCGCGGCGGGCTTCTTGTTCCAGAACTTGAGCATTGCAGGCGCATTCAAAGACAATGGCCCGGATGCTAACACCCCCATCTTTACCGCTTGCTGAGGCGCGCCGGGCGCTGTCATGAGCCATGGCCGCCCACATGGCGCCGTGCCGCGCGGTCGCGTGCGCATCATTGGCGGAAGCCTGCGCAACTCGCGCTTGCTGGTGCCAGATCTGGACGGCCTGCGGCCCACGCCCGAGCGCGGGCGCGAGACCGTGTTCAACTGGTTGGCGCCGGTCATCGCCGGCGCGCGCTGCCTGGATCTTTGCGCAGGTACGGGCGCACTGGGCGTCGAGGCGCTCTCGCGTGGCGCGGCCAGCGTGACTTTCGTCGAACGTGACGCACGCGTGGCGCAGGCGCTGCGTGCCAACCTCGAACGCCTGCATGCAGTTGGCGGCGAAGTCAGCGTCGCCGCGGCGCAGGATTACCTGTGCGGCGCGGCGCAGACGTTCGATGTGGTGTTCGTCGATCCGCCATTCGCGCTTGATCTATGGGCCGACCTGGCCCGGGCGCTGGAGGACGGTCACTGGCTGGCGGCGTCGGCGCTGATTTATGTTGAATCGCCGCGGGCAACCGCGCCGCAGCTGCCGGCGGCTTGGCATGTCCATCGCGAGGGTTTTGCTGGCGCCGTGCGCCTGGCCCTGTATCGGCGACAGGCGGCCGCTTCCGTTAAGCTTGAGCCAGCCACGCATTCGGCGTCTGGCACGGGGTTGGCACATCTACCACGAGGCATGCCTTGAGCAATCCACGTATCGCTGTGTATCCGGGCACGTTCGACCCCATCACCAATGGTCACACGGACCTGGTGACGCGCGCCGCGCCGCTGTTCGACAAGGTGCTGGTGGCCGTGGCCGACAGCTCCAGCAAGGGCCCGCATTTCAGTGTGGGCGAGCGCGTTACGCTGGCGCGACTGGCGCTCGCGGACCTGCCCAACGTGGAGGTGAGAGGTTTCGATTGCCTGCTCGCGACCTTTGTCGAACAGACCGGCGCCGGCGTGATCCTGCGTGGTCTGCGCGCGGTGTCCGATTTCGAATACGAATTTCAGCTGGCCAGCATGAACCGGCATCTCATCCCGATGGCGGAAACGCTGTTTCTGACGCCGGCCGAGCAATACAGCTTCATCTCCTCGTCGCTGGTGCGCGAAATAGGTCGCCTGGGCGGGGACATCTCCGCCTTCGTCCACCCGGCGGTACAACAAGCCATGCGCCAGCGCTGGCACGACGGTCGTGTATCCCACAAACAACCCGAAACGGAAGGTGATCATCATGCGTAAGCTCATTCTCGTGGCCGCCATGGCGCTGACCGCCAGCCTTGCGCTGTCGGCTTGCAACAAGACCGCGGACCAGCAAGTGGCGCAACAGAGCTCGCAGCAGGCGCCCAAGCCCACCGACCCCAACGACGCCAAGGCGTGGAATGCGTACCTGAGCCAGATCGTGCAGAACAACATGCAGGGCATGAGCGCCAACCAGCCGTATGCCTATCTGGTCAAGGCACCGGTCGATGATGACGCCAAGGCGCAGAACGCACGTCAGTTGCAGGGCATACAGGACACCGTCGCCCGCGGCGTGCTGCCGGGCAACATGCTGGCATTTGCCGGCCCCGATTCCGCGGCCACCGCCGACCTGGTAATTGCCGCATTCAAGGACGCGCGCGCCGGTTCGTTCAAGGACGTGATCATCCTGTTCATTGGCACCAAGGCCGACGAGCAGCGCGTGGAAGAAGTGCTCAAGCCCACCGGGGCGACCATTCGCTTCGTGGAGATGTGATGCCTGCGCGGCGCGTGGCGGCATGACGCGTTGCGCATTGGCCGTTGCCGCGCGCGGCTTGCGGGCGCGCGGTTTGCCTGACCTCAAGTGGAGCGGCGCGATGATCGGTGCAAAACGTTGGTTCGTCGCCGCGCTCACCAGCGTGCTGGTCGCAACGGCCGCGTCGGCGGCGCCACCGGCGCCCGCGTCGGCGGTTACGCGCCCGGGCCATGCCGGCATCGCCAGCGCCAGCGCGCTGGCCACGGAGGCCGGCCTGGAAATCCTGCGCAAGGGTGGCAACGCGTTTGATGCAGCGGTGGCCGTGGGCGCCACGCTGTCGGTGGTGGAGCCGGAAAGCTCGGGTATCGGCGGCGGCTTTCTCGCCGTGCTGCATCGCGCCAGCGACGGCCATGAAACCTTCATCGACGCGCGGGAAGTGGCGCCGGCTGCGGTCAATGCGCGCGACTACGTCAACGCCGACGGCACGCCCAATCGCGACGTGGCCCTGAATGGACCGCTGGCCGCCGGTATCCCCGGTGCACCGGCGGGATGGGCGCTGATTTCGCGGACCTACGGCAAGCTGCCGCTGGCCACGGCGCTGGCGCCAGCGGTGCGCATCGCACGCGACGGCTTCGTGCCCGATGCACGCCTGCACGATGCCGTTGTCGAAAAGCAGGACAAGCTCACGCGCTGGCCGGCTTCGGCAGCCAAGTATCTGCCGGCCGGCAAACCGCCGCTGGACGGCGCGCGCTGGCGCGATCCGGACCAGGCGCGGACGCTGGAGCTGCTCGGTCGCAAGGGTGCAGACGGTTTCTATGCCGGCGAAGTGGCGGCCGAGCTGGTCAGCGCCGTGCGCGCCGCCGGCGGCAACTGGAGCGCGGCCGATCTAGCCGGCTACCAGGCAAAGGAGCGCGCGCCGCTTGCACTGGAGTATCGCGGCTATCGCATCGTCACCGCACCGCCGCCGTCCTCCGGCGGTGTGGCCATTGCCGAGATCCTCAACATCCTGCGCGGATACGATCTGTCGCGGCTGGACATGGCCCACCGCGTGCACTTGATCGTGGAGGCCATGCGCCGCGCCTTCCGCGACCACAACGATTACCTGGGCGATCCGGATTTCGTCAGCATGCCGCTGGACATGCTGCTGTCGCCGTTTTATGCCGATGGCCTGCGCCAGGGCATCCTGGCCGACAAGGCCACGCCGTCATCCATGCTGCCGCGCGCCGAAGCGCCCGAACCGGGCATGCATACCACGCATTATTCGATCATCGACGCCGACGGCAACATGGCGGCGGTCACCGCCACGGTCAACACCACGCTCGGTTCTGGGTTTGTCGCCGGGCGTACCGGGGTGCTGCTCAACAACGAGATGGACGACTTTGCGCTGGTGCCAAACAAGCCCAACGTCTACGGACTGCTGGGCAGCGTCGCCAATGCGCCGGCACCGGGCAAGCGCATGCTGTCGTCGATGTCGCCAAGCATCGTGATCGGCAAGGACCGCACCGCGGTGATCGGTTCGCCCGGTGGCTCCACCATCATCACCCAGGTGTTGGAAGGCATCCTGCACTTCATCGACGGCGAAAGCGCGCAACAGATCGTTGCCCACAAGCGGTTCCACCATCAATATTTGCCGGACGTGCTGACGGTGGAGACCGGCGCGTTTGACGAGCACACCCGCGCCGAGCTGGCACGCATGGGCCACGCGATGCGTGAACGTGATGGCTGGGGCTTCATGAACGTGGTGGTGTGGGATCATGTGCACAACCAGTTGCAGGCGGCCAGTGACCCGCGCCACGCTACCGGCCTGGGCAAAGTACAGTAGGCCGGCAAGTCTGGCGCATCACGCGCCCGCAACCGCTGACCCGCGGCAACGGAGGTTGCAATTTCATGGAACTTATCTCGCTGCTGGGCAACTCGCAGCAACTGGACGGCGGGGCGATGTTTGGCAACGCGCCGCGTGTGCTGTGGTCGCGCTGGATCCAGCCTGACGCGCAAAACCGCATTCCGCTCGCCTGTCGCTGCCTGCTCGCCAGGGATCTGGATGGTCGCAACGTGTTGTTCGAGACCGGCATCGGCGCATTTTTCGATCCGGCACTGCGCGAACGCTACGGTGTGGTCGAAGATCGCCACGTGCTCCTCGATTCGCTTGCCGCTGTTGGCCTGACCGACGCTGACATCGACGTGGTGGTGCTGTCGCACCTGCACTTCGACCATGTCGGCGGCCTGCTCGCGGCGTGGCAAGCCGGGCAGGCGCCGCGCCTGCTGTTTCCCAATGCGCGGTTCGTCGTTGGCGCGGCGCATTGGCAGCGCGCGCTGCACCCGCATGCGCGCGACCACGCCTCGTTCATCCCGCAGGTGCCGCAGTTGCTGGAAGACAGCGGCCGGCTGGAAAAGGTCGAAGGTGAGTATTCGCAAACACTCGGGCACTCGGTGCGCCTGCATTATTCGGACGGCCATACGCCGGGCCTGATGCTGGCGGAAGTGGGCGGGGTGGTGTTTTGCGCCGACCTGATCCCGGGTCGCTCCTGGGTCCACCTGCCCATTACCATGGGCTATGACCGCTTTCCGGAACGGCTCATCGAGGAAAAGCGCACTTTTCTGGAAGACAAGCTTGCGCGCGACGTGCGGTTGTTTTTTACCCACGACCATGGGTGCGCGGTAGCGCGCGTGTCGCGTGACGCACGCGGCCGCTTCGGCACTGTCGACGAGCAGCCGGTGCTGCGCGAAGCCGTTGCGGCCGGCGGACCGGCGTGACGGTGGTTGAGGTGTGGCGAAGGCTCGGCGGCCCGCTGTCAAACATGCTCGGTGCCACGTTGATACTGGTTGGCGTCGCCCTGGCGGCAGTCAACGCGCACGATGTGCAGCATCATGAAGAGACCGCGGCGGCGCATGGTGGCCAGGTGATCGACCTGGACGAAGCCGCGCAACCACAACCAGGTATGCAAGGACACATGGTGCGGTTGGTGGCTACGCCCCGCGTCCTGGAAGCCCCGCGTGACGCGCAATTCAATCTCAGTGCAGACACGTCGCTGCTGACGCGCCACGTGGAGATGTTCCAGTGGCGCGAGGTGCGGGTGGGGGAGGGCGTGCATTACGAATTGGACTGGGTCGATCACTGGATCGACTCCAACGCCTTTCGCCTGCCACGCGGTCACGCCAACCCGGCGCGGGCGCCTTTGCAAGGCAGGCAATTCGCCGCCGGCGTGGTGCAGGTCGCCGGATACCGCCTGGCGCCGACGCTGCAGCGCGCGCTGCCCGGAAGCAGCATCGTGCCGCCGCCAACCCTTTCGCTGCCGGCCAATCTTGCCGCCAGCTTCAGCCGTCACGGCGATTACCTGCAGACCAGCACGCAGCCGGACAACCCGCAACTGGGCGATATCCGTGTCAGTTGGAGCGCCGTGCCGCGCAGTCAGGTGACGGTGGTGGCGCGCGTCGAGGGCAATACGTTGGTGCCGGCGGTCGATGCTGCGGACGGGCAGGGGTTCCAGTTGGTGATCGGCAATGCGTCGCTGCTGGCCTTGTTTCCGGATCTGCCTTCGCCGCCGACGGGGGTCGCGCTCAAGCGTGTTGCGGCGGTCCTGCTGGCGGCGCTTGGCGCGTTCGTGTTGTTGTCGGTACGACGACGCTTGCCCGAGAAGGAAGGTTTCCCACGCCACCGAGTGGTTGATGATGCGTGGCTGGCGCTGGGTGCAGGTGCGCTGGTCGTGGGTGCTTTCACCGGCGTGGTATGGGTTGGCCACGACAACCAGCGCCTGGCGTACTGGCTGGTTGCCACGGTATTGGCGGCGGTGCTGGTGGCTTGGCAGATACGACGCCGGTGCCGGCACTGACGCAGCAACGCGGGTTTTCGCAGGCGTGGCGAGGCGCGATTTAAGTTTGCAAAGGCGGCCCATGAAGCCGATGTGCAGCCAGTTCGCGTGCACAACCGGGCATCGCCGGCGGCCGTCGTTGTACGAGTCCGCGCGGACGAGGCCGCGCGGTGCAAACGCTTGCAGCGAGTGTCAGCTGGCCTTGCTGTTGGCCTGGGCGTAGACCTGGTCTGCCCACTGGGTGGCGTCAAGGTAGACCGTGGCCATGCGCCGGATGCGTTGCGGCAATGCATTCTCGCTGCGCAGCTCGCCTGCCTCCCATTCCAGGATCTGTTCCAGCAGCGGGCCGAACGGGCCGCTGCGAGTGGTCAGCGCGTCGCTGATTTCCGGTACCAGGCGCAGTTGCTTGAGTAAAAACTCCATTGGCGCGCACATCAGCGTATCCAGCAAGGAGAACAAGCCGACGGTGAAGGCCATCTCCGCGTGTCCGCGTGGCATGCCGCTGGCGAGCTTCTCGCACATGTGGGCGCGGATCAGTGCCGCACGCAGCAGTTCCGGCGGGCGATCGTCCATGCCGCACAACGCCATGGTGTTGACCCAGTTGCGCATGCGCGTGACGCCGAAGAAAACCGCCGCTTGCTCGACTGACTTCATTTGCCGCGGGAGTCCGAAATAAGCGGAGTTGACGCAGCTGAGCAGCTTGTAGCTGAGCACCGCGTCATCGCGCACGATATTGCCAAGCTCGACCGGGCCGGGATTGTCCTCCTGCAGCGCGGCCATCAGGCGCATCATGCTCAGGCGGCTGGCGGTGAGTACCGGCACCTGCACTGGCTGGGGCACCAACAAGTAGCGCCCCTGCACTGCGTGCAGTGGCAGCTTCTGGCAGCGTTCGTAGGTGATGTGTTCGTTGACCTGGCCGGCGATGACGCCGATGCCGCGCCCATGCAGGTAGTCGCTGCGCGTCTGCAGATCCTCGTGTGCAAGATTGCTGGCGTCCAGGCGGACGTACT
>JBDTIE010000237.1:0-5474 GCA_039936515.1 Rhodanobacter sp.
GTCTTAGGCGCGGCGTTTCACTGGCCGTGCTTGAGTTGACGCAACACGCGGCGGGCGGACTTGTCCGGACGCATCGCGGGCCCGGCCGGACCGCGCAGGCGTGCCAGTTCACGCGCAGCCTCGCGCGTCGCCAGGCTGGCATCGCTTTCGCGATACAACGTCTGCGCCACGCTGGCCGGGCCGCGCTGCGCGGACAACGCCAGCACCTGCACCTGCATGCGCTCGCTGCCGCGGCTGATATCCAGTATGTCTCCGGCCTTGAGCAGGCGCGCCGGCTTGCATGGCGTGTCATTGACCGTGATTCGGCCGCCGCTGATCGCCTCGTGGCTGAGCCGGCGGGTCTTGAGAAGCGCGCTGCCCACAACCACACATCGGCGCGAACCGCGTCCGGATTGGGCAGCTCCGGGGCCACCGCCGTCGCAGCCTCAGGCGGAGCCGGAAGGCGGCAGGTCCAGCGGATCGGGCATGGCGATATCGGGAATGGCCGCATGCTCGTCCGCGCTGAGCGCGGCGTCAGTCACCGCCACCGGCACCGACCGCTCACGCGGCGCCAGCCGGTTGCTGGCCACCAGGTGCTTGATGCGGGCAAACACCTCGCTGCGGCCGAACGGCTTTTTCATGAAGTCGTCGGCACCAAAGCGCTGCACGTAAAACTGCTCGGTCGCCTGCAGGTTGCCGCTGATCATCACAATGGGTATCTCGTGCGTGAGCGGCTCGTGGCGCAGCGCGCGCAACACGGCAAACCCGTTCATTCCCGGCATCACGATGTCCAGGAAGATGAGATCCGGCAGATGCTCACGCGCCAACGCCAGGGCCGATTCGCCATCGGCGGCCTTGATCACGATATGGCCGTCCTGGCTGAGCATCTTTCCCAGCACCGCGCGAATGGTGGCCGAGTCGTCCACCACCAGCACATGCATGCCGCGCGGCGCGTCACTACGCGGCGTCTGCCGGCGCTCGCCGGGTGCGGCATTGCCGAAGATCCGCCTCATCAGATGAAACGCAGCCATGTCCCCTCCCCGGGCGCGTGTGCTGGCAACAGTGTCACCAGTTGCGCGCAACCGCGCAACCGTCGCTTCAGCCGCCCAGCAGCCACGCCCCGATCGGAACGGTGGCCAGCGAAAGCATGATGCCTGCGGCGAGCACAGTATTGGCCAGCGCCGGGTCCAGGTCGTACTCGTCGGCAAGGATCGCGGCCGAGACCATTGGTGCCATTGCCGCCTGCAATACGCCGACACTCAGCACCAGTCCGCCGACCCCGGTGGCTACGCCCAGGCCCCAGCACAGAGCCGGCGCCAGCAGCAGCTTCCACGCCAGCCCGACGCTCGCCGCGCCCAGCTGACGGGCCCCCGGATGAAAGCGGAACTGCAAGCCGACCGAGAACAGCGCCAGCGGCGTCAACGTGCCGCCGACCGGCGCCAGCGCCGCTTCCAGCCACGCCGGCCAACCGCCGGCGATGCCGACGATAATGCCAACCAGCAGTGCCACAAACGCCGGGAAGGTAAGGATGCGGCGCACGATGAGCCCGGGCTGTGGCGTGCGCCCGGCGTACAGCGAGGCAACGACGATGCCCACCGACACCAACACCGGAAACGCGCCCAACTGGTCGGCGACCACCGCCAGCGCCAGGCCGTCCTTGCCGTACAGCGCCTGCATCAGCGGATAACCCATGAACGCGGTATTGCCCAGCCCGCAGACCAGGATCAGCGCGCCGGTGCGCTGCCGTGTCCAGCCCAGGCGCGGACCCAGCCAGGCAAACACCAGCCACCCCAGCAGGAACGTCAGCCACTGCGCGGCGATGGGAAACCACAATTGCGGATCAAATGCGACACGCGGGATCAGCTCCAGCACCAGTGCCGGCAGCGCGATGTTGAGCACCCACCAGTTGAGGCCCGCGGCCATGCCCTGCGGCGGCTTGGCAAACCGCGCCACCAATGCGCCAAGGATCAGGCAGGCAAACAGCATGACCATCGCGCTCATGGGCTGTTGATCATCCGCGCAAAGACCGCCATTAGACACGCTCGCCGTCATCGCGCGAAAGCGCTGCGGTCGCGCATTGGCCATAATCGGCGTCTTTCGGAAGACGCCGGCGCATGACCGAACCCGCACACCGCGTGCATGGCATGGCCGGCAACCACGTGCCCGCGCACTGGCCGCCACTGACCGCCGAGGAAGTGCGCGCGGTGCTTGCCACTTACCCGGTCATCGGCGAGGTGCGCGCCATCACCTGGCACAGCCCGCGACCACTGTCGGCCGCGTGTCTGGTGCAATGCGCGCACGCGCAGGTGTTCATAAAGCGCCATCACGCGCACGTGCGCAGCGTCACCATGCTGGAGCAGGAACATCGCTTCAGCGATCACCTGCGCGCGGCCGGCATGCCGATCCCGCCAGTGCTGCGGGACAACCGCGGACGCAGCGCGTGCGCCTTGCAGCATTGGGTGTACGAGGTGCATGCACGCGCCGAAGGCATCGATCTTCATCGGCAGACGATTTCCTGGGTGCCGCTGGTCAACGTCCACCACGCGCGCAGCGCCGGCGCCATGCTCGGTCGTCTGCATCATGCCGCCGACGGATACGTCGCGCCGCAGCGCACGACGCACCTGCTGGTAGCGCGCAGCGAACTGCTGTGCGCGACCGATCCGCTGGCTGCGCTGGCCGCGCAACTGCCGCAGCGACCGGCGCTTGCACGCTACCTGCAAGCTCGCCCGTGGCGCGAGCAACTGGCCGCCACGCTGGCGCCGTGGCATCGCCACGTGCAACCGCGCCTGGCACGGCAACCCGTGCTGTGGACGCATGGTGACTGGCACGTTTCCAACCTGTGCTGGAGCAGCGCGGCCGACAACGCGCGCGTCAGCGCCGTGCTGGACTTCGGCCTGTGCGCGGCCACCTTTGCGTTGTTTGACCTGGCCACCGCCATCGAGCGCAACGCCATCGACTGGCTGCAACTTCAATCCGGCACGTGCCGCGGCCACGCCGACATCGCCCGCGCATTGATCGCCGGGTATCGCCATGCGTACCCGTTGGACGCCGACGCCATCCACTTGCTGGCTGACCTGCTGCCGTTGGTGCACCTGGATTTCGCGCTGTCGGAGGTCGAGTACTTCGCATCCTTCATCGGCGAGCAACAAGCCGACGTTGCCTTCGACACGTTTTTGCGCGGCCACGCGGCGTGGTTTGCCAACGCTGATGGCACCGCGATGCTGGAGGCGATCCGCGCGTGCGCCTGAAGCCACGCGCCGAGTGTGCTTTAATGCGCCACGGAAGCGGGGGTGCCTGGCATTTGCCGGGCTGAGAGAGTCCCTTGGAACCTGACCCGGGTCATACCGGCGTAGGGAGCTTGCAGACCGGCGCATACGTGCGCTCCGGTCGCCATCGCTTCGTCTGTCCCCCACAAGGCGAACGTGATGACGATGCACCGCACCCCCTTGTTGCTCGCGCTGCTGGCCGCGCTGCCACTGGCAAACGCGCAAGACACCCCGCCAACGACCAACACGGCCACCGCGTTGACCACGGTGCACGTGGACGCCCAGACGCAGCGCGGCTACAAGGCCGACAACGCACAACTGGACGCCTTCGGCAGCTTCGGCAATGCCCCGCTGCACGATACCCCCGCGTCCATCAGCGTGATCACGCGCGACCAGATCGACGACCGTCAACCACGCAGCCTGAGCGAACTGGCGCGCAGCGACAGCGCGCTGGGCGACAGCTATGCGCCGATCGGTTACTACCAGGACGTCAGCATCCGCGGCTTTGCACTGGACCTGGCTACCGGATTCCGCCAGAACGAACTGAGCATCACCGGTGAGCAGGTGCTGGCACTGGAGGACAAGCAGCGGGTGGAAGTGCTCAAGGGCCTGGGCGGACTGGAAGCGGGCATCGTCGCCCCCGGCGGTCTGATCAATTACGTCAGCAAGCGCCCTGCGCCGGTGCGCAGCGCCACGCTGGGCACCGACTCGCACGGCTCACGCTACCTCGCCACCGATCTGGGCGGCTGGCTGACCAGCACGTTTGGCGTGCGCCTGAACCTCGCCCACGAAGGCACGCAATCGTACGTTGAGCACGCCAACGGCCAGCGCAATTTTGCCGCGCTGGCCGCGGACTGGAAGCTCGGCCCCGACGCCACGCTGCGCCTGGACGGTAACTACCAGTCCAGCGCGCAGCGCTCGGTGTCCGGCTATCAGTTGCTGGGCGGTACGGTCATTCCACCCCATCCCAGCCGCACACGCATGCTCGGTTTCCAGCCCTGGCAGCAGGCGGTTGGCATTGATTCGAGCAACCTCAGCGCGCACCTGGACTACCGCCTCGGCGCGCAATGGCAATTGCAGGCAGCCGCCGGCAGCAGCCGCAGCGTGATCGAGGACAATGTCGCCTTCGCCTACGGCTGTTTCTACGCGCCGGCGTGTGCCGACGGCAGCACGCCGGGCTGGTTCTTCGCCCCCGACGGCGACTACGACATTTACGACTACCGCAGCCCCGGCGACACACGCGACAACGACGAAGTGCGCGTGGTGCTCAAGGGCGCGGTCGACACCGGGGCGCTGAACCAAGAGCTGACCTTCGGTGCCAGCGCCTTCCATCGCACCATCGATCGCCGCGATTCGGTCTATGACTATGTCGGCACCGCCAACATCGAGCAGATCGATCCGCCGGTCTTCGCGCCTTCGCCCAACCAGCCCGGACCGAAGGTGCGCCGCCTGGACAGCTGGCAGCGCGCAGCGTTCGCACTGGATCGCCTGCACCTGGGAGAGCGGTGGCAACTGCTCTTTGGAGGGCGCTTCGTGCGCCTGCATGAGCGCGCCTATGACGACGCCGGTGTGCCGCAACGTGATACCCGCCTGTCCACGGCGTTGCCGCAGGCAGCGCTGATGTGGCAGCCAACCACGGCGCTGACCACGTATGCCAGCTACAGCGAAAACCTCTCGCTCGGCCAGTCCGCGCCGTACTGGACGTCCAACGACGGTACGGTGCTGCCGCCATTGCACACACGCCAGGTGGAGGTCGGCGCCAAATACGCATTGAGTGGCGACTTTGACCTGCAGGCGGCGCTGTACCAGCTGCGTCAGCCACTGCAATTTGCCCGCCCCGACGCCACCGCTGCCGGCTTCACCTTCGTCCAGCGCGGGGAGGAGAATCACCGCGGGCTGGAGCTCAACGCCGCCGGACAACTGGGCGACAACCTGCGCCTGACCGCCAGCGGCAACTTCATCCAGGCCCAGGCGCGGGGCACCGGAACGAGCGCCTACGAAGGCCATCAGGTGGTGAACGTGCCGCGCGTGCGCACCGCGGTTTACGCCGACTATCACCTGCCGTTTGCGCCCAGGCTCGGCTTGCTCGCCGGCTGGCGTTACGCCGCCAGCAACGTGGCCACGCCCGATGGCCTCACGCGCGTACCCGCCTACCATGTGCTGGACGCCGGCCTGCGCTACACCCAGCTCTGGCGTGGGCACACGCTGACCTGGCGGCTCAATGTCGAC
>JBDTIE010000238.1:0-2429 GCA_039936515.1 Rhodanobacter sp.
GCCGGCAACCTGTTGGGCGCGCGCAAGGCGTATGTCGCGCAGTGCCGGCTGGGTGTTACCACCGACACCGGTGACAGCGAGGGCGCGATCGTGCACGAGTGCGCAGTGCCGGCGCTGGATCCGGCGATGATCGAGTCCGCGCTGGCCCCGATGCGCGGGCGCATCTGGCAGGTGCCGCCGATGTATTCGGCGCTCAAACAGGACGGCGAGCGCCTGTACGTCAAGGCGCGGCGTGGCGAGCAGGTGCAGGTGCCGGCGCGCGAAGTGGATATCCATCGCCTCGACCTGCTGGAGCACGACGCGGACATGGTGCGCCTGCATGTCGAGTGCGGGTCCGGCACCTACGTGCGTTCGCTGGCGACCAGCCTGGGCGAGGCATTGGGCTGCGGCGCGCACGTCACCGCCTTGCGGCGGCTGTGGGTCGATCCGTTTCGCCAACCGCAGATGGTCACGCTGGCCGAGCTGGAGGCTGCGGCCGAGCAGGGCGATGCGGCGCTTGAGCGCTGGCTGCTGCCGGTTGCCGCCGGCCTGCAGGATCTGCCGCAGGTGCGGCTGGATGAGGCCGACAGCGGCGCCATTGCCCGCGGACAACCCATTGTGCTGGCAAGCCTGAAGGCGGCCCGTTGCGCGGCATTTGCCAGCGATGGCGCGCTGCTGGCGGTGCTGGATGTGGCCGAGGACGGTGGCACGCGGATCGTGCGTGGCTTCAACCTGCCACCGGACGAGCTCGCGCCCGCCCTCGCCCTTGTTGAAACACCGCCCGCGTCAGTAGAATAGGCAGGTTATTTCTCGCTTTCACTCATCCGGCGAAGCTTGCGCTTGCACCGTCGCGAGGATGCAGCCGCAAGCTTCGCGTCGTCTCCCAAGGAAACCCATACCCATGTCCCTTACCGCAGAACAAACCGGCAAGATCATTGCTGATTTCGGCCGCGTGCCGAACGACACCGGCTCGTCGGAAGTGCAGGTGGCGTTGTTGTCCGCGCGCATCGACCACCTTGCCGGGCATTTCAAGGATCACAAGCAGGATCATCATTCCCGCCGTGGCCTGCTGAAGCTGGTCAACCAGCGCAAACGGTTGCTCAGCTACCTGAAAGATCGCGACCTCGCGCGTTACCAGACCCTGATCGAACGTCTCGGCCTGCGCCGCTAACCCTTGCGTCGTTTCATGCATGCAAGGATCGAGGCGCCCTTGCGTGGCGCACTTCTCAATCAGATCAGGAAATAAGCCCGTGGCAAAAGTAACCAGGTCATTCCAGTACGGTAGTCATCAGGTCACGCTGGAAACGGGCGAAATTGCCCGCCAGGCGTCCGGTGCGGTGGTCGTCAGCATGGGCGGCACCGTCGTGCTGGTGTCCGTGGTCGCGGCCACCAAGGCGCGCGAGGGGCAGGATTTCTTCCCGCTCACCGTCGACTACCAGGAAAAGTTCTATTCCGCCGGTCGTATCCCGGGCGGCTTCTTCAAGCGTGAAGGACGTCCGACCGAGAAGGAGACCCTCACCTCCCGCCTGATCGATCGCCCGCTGCGCCCGCTGTTTCCGGACGGCTTCCGCAACGAGGTGCAGGTGGTGGCAACCGTGGTGTCGCTGAACCCGGAAGTGGACGGCGACATTCCCGCGTTGCTGGGCGCCTCGGCGGCCATGGCGTTGGCTGGTGTGCCGTTCAAGGGCCCCATTGGCGCCGCGCGCGTGGGTTACGTCAACGGCGCCTATGTGCTGTGCCCGACCGCCGAGGAGCTCAAGCAGTCCGACCTGGACCTGGTCGTCGCCGGCACCGCCAAGGCGGTGTTGATGGTGGAGTCCGAAGCCAAGCTGCTCAGCGAGGATGTGATGCTGGGCGCGGTCATGTTTGGCCACCAGCAGATGCAGGTCGCCATCGAGTCAATCAACGCCTTCGTGGCCGAGGCCGGCCGCAAGAGCTTCAAGTGGGAAGCGGCGCCAGCGGACGCGGCCTTGATGACCGCGGTGCGCGGCGCCATCGGCACGCGCTTCGCCGAAGCGTTCCATATCCTGGACAAGCTGGACCGCCGTGACGCGGTAAGTGCGCTCAAGGCCGACGTCAAGGCTGCGTTGTCCGAGCAGGCCAAGGCCAATGGCTGGACCGACGCCAATATCGTCGCCGCGTTCGAGGAGGTCGAGTACCACACCATGCGCGACGGTGTACTCAAGACCAAGCAGCGCATTGACGGCCGCAAGCTGGACGACGTGCGCGCGATCACCGCGCGCGTCGGCGTGCTGCCGCGCACCCACGGCTCGGCGCTGTTCACCCGCGGCGAGACGCAGGCGCTGGTGGTGGCCACGCTGGGCACCACGCGTGACTCGCAGCTCATCGACGCTCCCGAAGGCGAGTCCAAGGATCCGTTCCTGTTCCATTACAACTTTCCTCCGTACTCGGTGGGCGAGACCGGTCGCGTCGGCAGCCCCAAGCGGCGC
>JBDTIE010000239.1:0-11512 GCA_039936515.1 Rhodanobacter sp.
AGGGCGATCTCAACATGCACGCGGGCTACTCGGACGTGGACGCCGGCGACCGCCACCTGGCCACCGTCATCGACGCGCTGCAGAAGGGCCCGCAGTGGGCCGGCATGGTGGTGGTGATCACGGTGGATGAAAACGGCGGCTGGTGGGACCACGTCGCCCCTCCCAAGGGCGACCGCTGGGGACCGGGCACGCGCATCCCGGCGTTGGTGGTCTCGCCGTTCGCGAAAAGGGGCTTCGTTGACCACACCATCCACGACACCGGCTCCATCCTGCGCCTGATCACCCGCCGTTTCGGCTTGCACAAGCTGCCCGGCCTCGCGCTGCGCGAGGAGGCCATGCTTGCCGCCGGCGGCCCGGCGCCGGGCGACCTTACTTCGGCGCTGGACCTGGGCTGAGGCAACTCACGGAGCAAGCCATGCACGAGCTTTATCCCGACATCGAGCCGTATCGGATACAACATCTGGCGGTGGACGCCACGCACACGCTGTACGTGGAGGAATGCGGCAACCCGGACGGGCTGCCGGTGGTGTTCCTGCACGGCGGGCCGGGCGCGGGCCTGTCCACGTACCTCCGACGCTTTTTCAACCCGGCGCATTACCACATCGTTCTGTTCGACCAGCGGGGAGCGGGCCAATCCACGCCCTTTGCCGAGCTGCGCGACAACACCACCGCGCATCTGGTGGCCGACATCGAGGCCATCCGCGAGGCGCTTAATATCGAGCGCTGGGTGGTGTTTGGCGGCTCGTGGGGCTCGACGCTGGCGCTGGCCTATGCGCAGGCCCATGCGCAGCGGGTGGTGGCGCTGGTCTTGCGCGGCATCTTCCTCGGCCGCGAAGCGGAGCTGCGCTGGTTCAACGAACTCGACGGCGGCGCCCGGCAAATCTTCCCCGAGCGTTGGGCGCGTTTTCGCGACTTCATCCCGCCCGCCGAACGCGGCTCGATGCTTGATGCCTATTGGCGCCGGCTGACCGGCGAGGACGAAACCGTGCGCGTCGCCGCGGCGCAAGCCTGGAGTGCGTGGGAGGGTGGCAGCACCACGCTCGTGCACGATGCCGACGGCGGTGGCGACTTCGATGAGCCGCACAAGGCCGTCGCCCTGGCGGTGATGGAAGCGCACTACTTCCGCCACGCGGTCTTTCTCCAGCCCAACCAGTTGCTGCGTGACATCGACCGCATCCGCCACATCCCGACCACGATCGTGCAAGGCCGCTACGACATCATCTGCCCGATGACCAGTGCGTGGGATCTGAGCCAGGCCTGGCCGGAAGCGGAGCTGCACGTGGTGCTGGCCGGGCACAGCGCTGGCGACCCGGCCATCGTCGATGCGCTGGTGGCGGCCACCGACCGCCTGGCGGACCGCTACGTCTGATCGCCGGCCGCGGCGGTGGCATACTCGGCGTTTTCCCGTTGCGAGAGCTGCCCATGCACCTGCTGCCCGTACTCGCCTTTGGCACGTTGCTGCTGCCGGTGGCCGCCTACGCCAACGATCCCAACTCCTATGCGCAGCCGGACCAGGTGCGAGTGACGCATCTGGATCTTGACCTGAAGGTCGATTTCGCTCAGCGCCAACTGGACGGCAACGCCATATTGAAGCTGACCTGGACCAACCCGGCGGCGACTTCGCTGGTGCTGGACACGCGCGATCTGAACATTGCGCGGGTCGAGGCGCTCGGCGCCGACGGCAAGGCCACGGCGCTGAAGTACGCACTGGCACCGCGCGACGCGCAACTGGGCAGCAAGCTGACCATCGCCACGCCGATGCGACCGACGCAGGTGCGCATCGTCTACACCACCTCGCCTGCGGCATCGGGGCTGCAATGGCTGACGCCGGCGCAGACCGCTGACAAGAAGGCGCCTTTCATGTTCTCGCAGTCCGAGTCCATCCACGCCCGCTCATGGGTGCCGCTGCAGGATTCGCCGGCCGTGCGCTTTACCTACGACGCGCACATCAGCGCGCCCAAGGACATCCGCGTGGTGATGAGCGCGATCAATGACGCCAGGCATCCGCTGGATGGTGACTTCCGCTTCGACCAGCCGCACCCGATTCCGTCGTACCTGCTGGCCATTGCCGCCGGCGATATCGCCACGGCCGAAACCGGGCCGCGTTCGGCGGTGTATGCCGAGCCATCGGTGGTGGCCAAGGCCGCACACGAGTTCGAGGACACCGAAAAGCTCATCGCCGCGACGGAAAAGCTCTATGGCCCCTACGCCTGGGGCCGCTACGACATCCTCGTGCTGCCGCCGTCGTTCCCGTTCGGCGGGATGGAAAACCCGAACATGACCTTCGCCACGCCGACCGTGCTGGTCGGCGACAAGAGCCTGGTATCGCTGGTCTCCCACGAGTTGGCGCATTCATGGTCGGGCAATCTGGTGACAGCCGCCGCATGGCGCGACATCTGGCTCAACGAAGGCTTCACCACCTACGTGCAGGGCCGCATCACCGAGGCGGTGTATGGCCGGGCTCTGGCCGACGAAGAGGCGCTGCTGTCGGCCCGTGCGCTGCAAAGGTCCATCGGCGCCATGCCCGCCAACGCGCAGAAGCTCGCGCCCGATCCCCGCGGTGTGGGCGCCGACGATGCGCTTTCGGATGTGGCCTATGACAAGGGCTCTTGGTTCTTGCGCACGCTGGAGCTGCGCTTCGGCCGCGACGTGTTTGACGACTACCTGAAGGGCTACTTCGCCCACTTCGCGTTCCAGAGCATCACCACCGAACAGATGCTCGATTACTTGAAACCCAACCTCATCGACAAATACCCCGGCAAGATGAGCTGGGACGAAGTGCACGACTGGGTCTATGGCGAAGGCATCCCCAAGGACGCACCACTGCCGGACTCGTCGCGCTTCAACACGATCGACAAGGAGCGCACCGATTTCCTCGCCGGTTCGCTGCCTGCCAGCAAGCTCGATGCTAAAAGCTGGAACACGCAGGAGTGGATGTACTTCCTGGACCGCCTGCCTGATGTCGCGCCGCTGGACAAGCTGCAGCAGCTGGATGCGGCCTGGCACCTCACCGGCACGCCGAACGCCGAGATCGGCATGCGCTGGTACAGCCACGCGATTGCCGCCGGTGACAAGGCGGTGTGGAAGGCTGCCGCCGAACACATGACGCGCATCGGCCGGCTGTACCTGACCACGCCGCTGTACAAGGCTTTCGTCAAGACGCCCGAAGGCCTGGCCTATGCAGAACAGGTCTATGCCGGAGCCAAGGCCGGTTACCACCCGATGACGCAGAAGGCGGTCGAAGGCATCATCGCCAAGGCCAGGAAAAAGCCGACCAAGGAAGAGAAATAACTTGTCACCAACGGTGCCGAGGCTTGCGACCGGGCGGGACGCCAGCGCCTTCAGCCTTTCCATGACCCGGCGCCGCGATCAAACCACGCCCGGCCGCTTCGGCGGCAACGAACCGGCATGACCGAACCCAAGCCATTCGTGCGCCCGCTTTGGCAGCGCTTGCTGCTGCGCCGGCTGAAATTTCTCGCCTGGCTGCTGGCGCTGCTGGTCGTTGGCGTGGGCGGCAGCTACCTGCTTGCGCCGCAATGGCTGGTGCAAGCGGGCCTAGCGCGACAAGCGCTGGCGTCGCACGTGCAAAAGCAAAGTGTGCGCGTGGGCGACATCGACTGGTCCTACTACGAGGGTGGCGAAGGCCCGACGATCGTGCTGCTGCACGGTTTCGGACTGGACAAAAGCGCGTGGCTGGATGTCGCCCGCCTGCTGACGCCACACTTCCATGTATTGATCCCGGACTTGCCCGGCTGGGGCGATACGCCGGCAACCGGCGAACGCTCCATGCTGGCGCAGGCGTCGGCGCTGGACGGCTTCATGCGGGCCACCGGCGTGCGTGCGGCGGTCGTGGTCGGTCACGGTACCGGCGGCGCGGTGGCCGCGGTGTATGCCGCTGAATATCCTGCGCGCGTGCGCGAACTGGCGTTGCTGGATGCCTATGGGCTGGACACCACGCACAGCGCGTTCGACTCGCCCACGGCGGCCGCGCGCGCGTTCGTTTACGACGACCGCAGCGAGCTGCAGCGCGCCGATGCGCTGCTATGGGCCAAGCCGCCAGTCCTTCGTGGACGCCTGCAGGACGTGCGCATCGCACGCAATCGGCGTGACCGCGCCTTCATCGAAAGCGCGCTGGAGCGCTTGCGCCAGCGCCCGGAACAGCGGGTGGTGCAGGATCGCCTGGCGCGGCTATCCATGCCAGTGCTGGGCCTGTGGTGCCACGATGACCCGGTGATCGACCGCTCCGCACTGGACAGCCTGCGCAACGGCCTGGTCAACGCCAGCGCGATCAGCACCAGTGTGATCAGCGGCTGTCATCACCTGCCGATGCTGGAGCAGCCGGACGCCACCGCGCAGATCCTCACCGGCTTCGCGCTGTCGCACTGATCGCAAACGGAAGCGCCGGCGACCGCGGCGCGTGTGACAATGGGCAATGATGGAGTCAGGCATGTCTTTGCGGGAACGGGGATGATGGCGCAGCTGACCACGCGCGGGGCGGTGCGCTCCACGCTGGACGCGATTGCGCGCATGTCCAGCACGCGCGCCAACTACTGGGCGGAGTTCGTCGTCGACTCGGTGGTGGGCGCGTCGCTGGCAGCGGCCGGGCTGCGCTGGCACGATGGCGGGCTGCTGTCGGCAGTGCTGGCCGTGGCGCTCGGGCTGCTGGTCTTCAGCTTCCTGGAATATTTCTTCCATCGCTGGATGTTCCACACCCACATCCCGCTATTCGAGGAAGGCCACCGCATGCACCACGAGCATCCGCTGGGCTACGACTCACTGCCCTTCTTCCTGCCCGCGGCGGTCCTGTTGCTGCTGACAGCGTTGGCCGTGGCTGCGCTGCCGACCGGATTTGCGTTGCTGCTGATGAGCGCGGTGACTTTCGGTTACCTGGCCTATGGCCTGAGCCACTTCGCCATCCACCACGTGCAATTCAGGCAGCCGTGGCTGCGACGCTGGGCCGGCGCGCACCATATCCATCATTACCACCCGGATACCAACTTCGGTGTCACCACGCTGCTGTGGGACCGGCTGCTGCGCACCCGCTACGTGCGCAAACCGCGCCCGCGGTAGCGCCGCGCGCCTGCACAGCGCGAACTCGGTCAATCGGCGACGTCGGCGACCAGGCGGTCCAGCTCGGACTTGAGCGTGGCGCCGTGCTGACGCAGCCAGTCACGCTGTTCGTGCCAGGCCGGCAGCAACTGCGAGACGTGGGTCCAGAAACGCGGCGAATGGTTGCGTACCTTGAGGTGGCAGAGTTCGTGCACCAGCACGTACCGCAGCGCCGCAGGCGGGGCCAGCGCCAGGGCAAGATCCAGGTTGATGCGATCCCGCGTGTCCAGGCTGCCCCACAGGCTCTTCATCGGCCGGATCCGCAGCGAGGTCGGCGCCAAACCCAGTTGCGGCACATAGGACGCCAGCCAGCGCGACACATCGCGGCGGATCAAGCCCTCCAGGTGGGACGCCAACAGACCCCGCGCCACCGGCAAGGCCCGTGAGTACGGGCGCGGCAACACCAGCGTCAGCGCGCCGTCGCCAGCCTCGACCCGCGGATACGGGCCGTCCGCCCAGTACAGCGTGGCGCTCTCGCCGCGCAGCGGAAACGCGGTGGGATGGCCCACGCGCAACGCCGGCAGCGGCTTGGTGATGAGGTTCAACTCATCAAGCTTGCGCTCCAGCCACTCGGCGTGGCTGCGCAGGAAGGCGTTGACCTGCCCGGCATGGGTGCCCTGCGGATAGGACACGCGCGCGCCCTTGGGCGTCACCGTCAGGCGCAGCCGGCGTGCGCGCGGGTGCGCCGCCTTCAACACGCGAATGGTGTTGCCGCGCGCTGTCGCCAGCTCCAGCCAGTTGCCTTCCAGATGTTGCGCCATGTCCAACCCATGAAGAACTGCGTCGCTGCCGCACCGGGCGGCGACGAACGTCCAGTATGCCGCGCCAATGGGTGGATGGGGTGTTAAGCGCTCAGCTTTCTGCCGGACGCGGCAGGCCGAACCATTCTTCCAGCTTGGCCAGCAGACGCGCCAGCTCCAGCGTCAGCAGGGCAAAGCTGGCGTCCAGCTCGGCGTGGGCGTCGGACTGGCTGTCGGCCATCTCGTCCAGCACCATGTCCAGAAACTTCAACTTGCGGATGATCAGGTCCTCGCCAAGCACGAAACTGATGCGTTCGTCGAAGATCAATCCCAGCAAAAACACCTGCTTGCCGTTGCGCAGGTGCTCCTTGACCTCCTCCGCGTCCAGGTCCTGGCGGCGACAGCGGACAATGGCGCCGGTGGCCGTGGCCGGGTCGCGCAGCTCGCACTCGTCGCCGAGAGCAAGCCCTGGCGGCAGGTTGCCGCTGGCCAGCCAGTCGGTCATCAGCACCCTCGGGCCTTCCTCCGGCGCCAGCGGCACGGCGGGAAAGCTGCCGAGCGCGTCGCGTACCTGGCTGAGCGCGTTCTCGGCGGATTTGCGGCTGGCCGTGTCCAGCACCAGCCAGCCGTTGGCCTTGTCCACATAGGCCGCCATGCGCGACTGGCGCACGAACGCGCGCGGCAGCAACTCCAGCAGCAGGTCCTCTTTCAGGCGTTTGCGCTCGCGACCGCTGACCTTGCGGTCCTCCTCCTCGACGATTTTCTGCACCTTGCGGTGCAACTCCTCGTTGACGACCTGGGCCGGCAGCAGCTTGTCCTCGCCGCCAACGGTGAACAGCGTGGCCTGCTTGACGCTATGGGTGAGCGGCTCGTCCTCACCGCGACCCACCGGCGGCACGAAGCCGCGTGTGAACATCTCCTGCGGGCCACACGGGCGCAGGCGATGCTCATCCAGCGCGCTGTCCAGGCGGGCCAGGTCGGCGGCAACGGCGGGAGAAAAACGAAACAACGTTAGGTTGCGAAAGAACATGCAATATCCGGATCAATGGCGTGCGCGGCTTGCGCCGCGACGCGGTGGGGGTGCCAGCACGCGCGTGGCGTGGTGGCAGGAAAGGCGTGGCTCAGCGGCTGACGGCAGCCACGGCGGCGGCCACCGTGTCCAGGTTGCCGGAATTGAGCGCGGCCACGCAGATGCGCCCGCTGTCCAGGGCGTAGATGGCGAACTCGTCGCGCAGGCGCCGCACCTGCTCAAGGCTCAGGCCGGAATAGGAAAACATTCCCGCCTGATCGTTGATGAAGCCGAACTGTGGTGCGCCATGCGCCGCCAGCGCCTGGACGAACCCGGCACGCATGGCATGGATACGCGAACGCATCACCGCCAGCTCCGCCTCCCAGCGCGCGCGCAGCGGCGGGTTGCCGAGCACGCCAGCCACCAGTGCCGCACCATGCGTGGCCGGGCTGGAATAGATCGTGCGGATGACCTGCTTGATTTTCGACAACAGGCGCGCCGCTTCGTCACGATCGGCGCCGACCATCGACAACGCACCCACGCGCTCGCCGTACAGCGAGAACGACTTGGAATACGAGTTGGACACCACGAACGCCTTGAGCGGCGAGTCGGCCAGAAGCCGCAGCACCAGCGCATCGGCATCCAGCCCCTGGTCAAAGCCCTGATAGGCCATGTCCACGAACGGCAGCAAGTCGTGGTCGTGCACCAAGTCGATGACCTTTGCCCACTGCCCGGCGTCCAGGTCCACGCCGGTGGGGTTGTGGCAGCACGCATGCAGCAACACCACGCTGCCGGCATCGAGCTGCCCCAAGTCCTCCAGCATGCCGGCAAAATCCAGCCCATGGTTGGACGGGTTGAAGTAGCGGTAGCGGCTGATTTCGAACCCGGCAGCGGCGAACACCGCCTGGTGATTGCCCCAGCTCGGTTCGCTGATGGCCACCTGCGCGCCCGCGCCCAAGGTTTGCCGCAACACGTCGGCGCCTACCCGCAACGCGGCACTGCCGCCAATGGTCTGCGCAGTCGCTACCCGCCCCGCAGCCAGCACCGGCACGCCGACGCCAAACAACAACTGCTGCGTCAGCTGGTTGTAGGCGGGCATTCCGTCGATGGGTAGATAGCTGCGCGGCGCAGCGGCCTGCGCGAGCGCCTGCTCGACCTCGCGCACCGTATCCAGCAGCGGGATGCGTCCGGACTCGTCCAGGTAGATGCCGATTCCCAGGTTGATCTTGTCCGGGCGTGGATCGGCGTTGTAGGTCTCGACCAGGCCCAGGATCGGATCGCCCGGGGCCATTTCAATGGATGCAAACAAAGACACGGCAGCCCTCGCCTTTCGCCGCTCGACCGAGCGCGCAGGTAAAAAAGCACATTGTAGCGGTCGCCGGGGAAGACACCGGCACAAACGCGACGTCGCCCTCGTGCGCGGCACAGTCAAAGGTCGCTGGTGCGTTGTGCAAAGGGCAGTAGAATGATCCGTTCGCACCGTTTGCCACGACACCATGCAGGTTCAGGATCACGCCGAGATCGCCCATCTGCTCGCCGAGCTGCGGCTGGAGCATCGCGACCTCGACGCCGCCATCGCGCGCCTGGCCTGCGCCATCGGCCGCGACGAGCTGCAACTGACGCGATTGAAGAAGCGCAAGCTGCTGCTGAAGGACAATATCGCGCGGCTGGAAAGCAAGCTTATTCCAGACCTCGACGCGTGAGCACGGCACCGGCCGCCGCGCTCGCGCCGATCCGCCTGCAAGACGAATACGTCACGCTGGATCCGCTCACTGCAGATCACCTGCCGGGGCTGGAAGCGGCCGCCGCCGACGGCGCGCTGTGGAACCTGCAGGGAACCAACGTCGCCGCACCCGGGCAGATGCCAGATTGGCTCGCAGCGGCGCTGCAGGCACAGGCTGAAGGCACCATGCTGCCGTTTGCCATCCGCGACGCGGCCGGTGGCGACATCATCGGCACGACCCGCTTTTACGACATCGACATGACTGTGCCGCGCGTGGCCATCGGCTACACCTGGTACGCCAGACGCGCGCAGAAAACCCATCTCAACACTGCCTGCAAACGGCTGTTGCTGACCTACGCATTTGAAACCCTGGGCTGCCTCGCCGTTGCCTTCCACACCGATGACCTGAACCACGACTCCCAACGCGCCATCGAACGCCTCGGCGCGCGGCACGAGGGCATCTTGCGCGCGCACCGTCGGCGACGCGATGGCAGCGTGCGTAACACGGTGTGCTACAGCATCCTGGCCACTGAATGGCCGTCCGTCGCACAGGCGTTGGACGAACGCCTGCGCCGACTGGCTGCGATCGGACCCACCGCAGGGCGGACACCGCCGCGCGCGTCGGGCCTGCACGCCCGACAGCCCTACAACAACCCTACAACAGCCGATTGACCAGCCGGTCGAGCCGGGTGCGATTGAGGCGCTTGAGCAGTTTGCGCACTTGCAGCGGGTAGTGGCGAGGGCTTTCCAGCGCGCGATAGTCGGACAGACGCGTTGCATGCTGCCGCAGCGCGGCCCATTCGGCCTCATGCGAAGCCAGCAGCAGATGCGCCGGGTCACGGATCAACAACGCATTTTCCAGATCCAGCGACCAGGCGCGGGGATTGAGGTTGTGCCCGGTGAGCACCGCGAGCTCGTCGTCGACGAACAAGCCCTTGAGATGGTAGGTGTTGTCGCCGTCGCGCCACAGGTGGATGTTGAGCTGGCCGGCGGCAATCTGCCGTGCCCGCGTGCGCGCAAAGCGGCGCAAATTGTTCTCGTAAAGATACGGCAGCAGGCCGATGGTCTTGAACGGCTCACCGGGGGCGATATAGAAGTCGTTGGCGGTCTTGTCGCCGACCATGATGTCGATCGTGCAACCGCGGCGCAGCAGTTGACCCAGCACCGCGCGCACCGGACGTGGCAGGTTGAAATAAGGTGTCAGCAGGATCACCCGCCTGCGTGCGCCGCGCAGCACGGCCAGCAGCGCCGCGTCTAGTGCGTTGTCAGTGCGGCCAAAACCGACCAGCGGCGAGATTGCCACCTCGCCGGCGCCGGCGACCGCCAGCGGCACTGGGTAACGCGCCTGGTGCAGGTCTTGGCGCAACGCACGGATCGCGCCGGCCAACGCGCGCGTGGTTGGCACCTCGCTGGCGTTGAGCAGACGCACGGCCGGGCTGGCTTGCAGGTGATCGCGGGCAAACGCCGCCATCGCCGCGGCCAACGCAGCGCTGCGCACCAGGTGATAGCGGTCCAAGCGGTAGCGGCCGTGCCGCGCCAGGTAAACGTCATTGAGGCTCGCGCCGCTGTAGAGCACGGTGTCGTCGAAGACGAAGCCTTTGAGGTGCAGCACGCCGAACAGTTCGCGGTTCTGCACCGGCACGCCAAAAATATCCACGCCCGGACCAAACTGCGCAGCCAGTTCACGATACATGCCGGCGTTGCCGGCGCTGCGCTGCTTGCCGATCAGACCACGCTGCGCGCGGTGCCAGTCGACGAAAACCGAAACCTGCAACTGCGGTCGCTGCGCCTTGGCCGCGTACAGTGCCTGCAACACTTCGCGGCCGCCGTCGTCGTCCTGCAGGTACAACGCCACGATGACGATGCGTCGCGTCGCCGCGGCGATTTCGCGCAACAGGGCAAGCCGAAACGCCGCCGGATCAGGCACCCATTCGATAGCCGCAGCCGGCACGGCAAAGCTTGGCAGCTCGGCCACGGCGGTGCGCCGGCGCGGCAACAAACGCCGCGCCAAGCGCCCGGGAGCTGAGACAAGCCGGTTCACGCCGCCGAGCCCGGTCGCCCGCGGAGGCAGCAGCTTGAGATGCCAGGCTGCGTGCGACCCACGCGCCTCAGCCGCCACCGCGCACAGGGAAGGTCTGCGCATTGCCCGGCGCGGCTGGATTGGCTGGGGTGGCCGGCGTCGACGGCGAGCGCGCCGGTGTCATCAACCGCGCGCCGCACTTGTAAGCGCCCCACGGCTGCGAGCCGTCGGCAGGCTCGGCCAGCGGTTTGATGGTGTCCGCGTGCATCTTGGCCGCCTCGTTGCGCGCCAATACTTCCAGTTCGTCGCGCACGGTGATGTCGTTGCGGTTGACCGGACCGACGCGGTCCATCACCGACACCGTGACTTTGCCCAGGCTCTGGCACGCCGACACGTCACCGGTCCACGCGGTACGCACGTTCCTGGCGGCATTGTCCAGGGTGATGCCCCAGGCGCAGCCGCCCAGCAGCAGGACGGGGGCCAGCATCAAAAGGGTCTTGCGCATGGGAACTCCACGGTGGTGCGACGGAAAAGAGAAGGCCGGGGCGTTGCCACCCCGGCCTCCATCCTAACGCGGCGTTGCGCGCACGCGCTGTACCGCGGCTTACATGCCGGCCGCCGGTGCCGCGGACTTGACGGCGTTGCCGTCGGCATCAATCACCTGCACGTCGCCAAGCTTGAGCGCGCGCACCGGCGCCTCGATCTTGGACAGGTCTCCGACGATCACCCAGGTCATCGCGTCAGGCTTCACGATCTCCTTGATCGCGGTTTCGGCCGCGGCCGGAGTGATCGCCTCCAGGCGCGACTTCAGCGTCTGCACGTAGTCATCGGGCCGGTTGTACTCGACGATGCCGCTCATCGCGCCCAGCACCGCGGACGTGGTCTCGTAGCTGCCTGGCAGCGCGCGGATG
>JBDTIE010000240.1:0-1881 GCA_039936515.1 Rhodanobacter sp.
CTGGTCAGGCGCCGTGCAGACGCGAGTGTTTCGGCTTACTCCGGTTCGCAGTTGCGCTTGCGTGGGCTCGCCGCGATCGGCCTCTGCGACTGATTTTGAGCGCGCGCTACCATGCGCGGCATGGACATATTCAAGAGCTTTACCTTCGAGGCGGCGCATCGGTTGCCGAACGTGCCGGTCGGGCACAAGTGCGCGCGGCTGCATGGGCATTCTTTTGGGGTGGAGGTGCACGTCAGCGGTGAGATGGGCGCGCAATCGGGGTGGGTGATGGATTTTTCCGACATCAAGGCGGCGTACCAGCCGCTGCACGAGGTGCTGGACCATCACTATCTCAATGATGTGCCGGGGCTGGACAACCCGACCAGCGAGCAGCTGGCGGTGTGGCTGTGGGACCGGCTCAAGCCTGCGCTGCCCCTGTTGTCGGCGGTGGTGGTGCGCGAAACCTGCACGTCGGGGTGCCGCTACTGCGGGTCTTGACCGCTATGGCGTGACGCGTTGCCGCACGCTGCGGTAGGGTCGCAACCTGATGTTTATCCTGAACAAAGTGCAACATAGTCAACTCTGTCGTTAAAATATGTTGCAATGCACAATGAGTCTTGGTAGAGTGGCTGTCACCAACCACCCCCTTGTGAGGAACGGACCATGACCCAGGAATTCAACAACCAGATTTTCACCTTCACCAAGCAGTTTGCTGACAACGCGTTCAAGGCGCAGTCGATGGCCTTGCAGGGCTTGTCGCAGGTCGCCGCGTTGCAGTTGGACGCGATGGAGAAGCAGGCCGCCGCTTCGGCCCAGTTCATTGGCGAGGCGATGGAGACGCGTGACGTCGACGGCCTGCGCACGCTGTGGGAGAAGGGCACCAGCCTGAGCCGCAGCAACGCCGAGCACGCGGTTGCCGTGTCGCAGGAAGTGATCGCCATCACGCAGAAGACCGCCGAGTCGGTTAGCGCGCTGGTGCAGGAACAGCGTCAGGCCGCCAACGACGCTGTTGCCGCCTCGCCGGTCGCGACCGGTCGCAAGGCTGCTTCGTCCAAGTAAGCTGCTGCAGCATGGATTGACGAAAGGCCGGGCGTGAGCCCGGCCTTTTCGTTGCTGTGCATCGTGGCCGGAGCGGCCGTAGCGTCCGGACGGAAGCTCCGCCCGCGTTGCGGTGGATACCCGGCCGGGGTTGACGATGGCGCACGTTCCATACTGGTTGCCTCCCGGCGCCCGCAGGCGTGTTCCATCCGCGTGGTGGGTCTTGACCCCTTCTGACGCTGCAAGCAGCGCACCGTGGCGTCATGTCGCAGGCCGCAGCTTGTCGGGCGATTGGCCGCGCTGATATACTTTTACGGATTCGATTGTGGCCCGTAGCGCCATCGGTGCCGCCTGGTGTGAAGCCGCGCGGAGGGTTACGTGCTCAACAGTCTTGCCTCTGGTCGACATGTTGCCTTGCGCATCGCGGTGCTGCAGCTTGCTGTGGCACCGTTGGCCGGCCTGGCGTTTTTACCGCTGGGCCCACGTCATGCCATGGCTGCCGGTCTGGGCGCGTTGCTGGTGGCACTGGGTACCTGGTTATCGGCGGCGCGCGCATTCAGCGGGCTGCACGGCGCGCAAATGGCGCTGGCCCGGCTGCTCGCGGGCGTGGTTTTGAAGTGGTTTGTGATCGTGGGCGGGATGGGCGTGATCCTGTTCCAGTACAAGTTGCCGCCGCTGGCTGCGTTGACCGGACTGGTCGCGGCCAGCGCGATTTATCTGCTGGCGTTTCGATTCAAGGGCTGACACATGGCAAGCGAGCCAACGGGCGGACTCACCGAATACATCCAGCATCACCTGACCCATCTGACCCCGCATGCCAGCGAGGGCGGGTTCTGGGCGGTGCACCTGGATTCCGTTGGCGTG
>JBDTIE010000241.1:0-3289 GCA_039936515.1 Rhodanobacter sp.
CGACCAGCTTGAGCAGCATGTTGAGTTCGACGTATTCGCCCTGCAGTTGGAAGTCGATGATCTGCATGGGTTCGGCGCCAGGAAAGGGTGGCCATGATACGCCGCCGGGTGCGTGCTCGACGCGCGGCGGCGAGTTGCGTCGGTTCAACGCTTGGCGTCCACGCGCGCCTGCAATGCCATCGCCGCTGCCGGGTTGCGCTGCTTGGCGGCGCTGATGAAATAGATGAAGACATCGCGTGCCGCTCCGCCGCGCTGCACTGCGGCGGCGTGCGGCAGCGCGGCAATGTCCTTGCCAGCGGCCCAATCGCGGGCGCGCCGCGTCCAGCGCTCGAGCGCGCTTGGTGCGTAGCCCTCGGGCTTGTTATCCGTGCTGCGCATCAGCCGCGCGTAGATGAAATCCGCAGTGCAGTCGGCGATGCCGAGGTAGTCCGCAGAGTCGGTAAACACCGTGGCCACCTGCCGTTCCCGCGCCAGCGCAACGTAGCCCTCGCAGTCGAAGCTGGCATGACGCACCTCCAGCACGTGGCGCAGCGTCCGGCCCTCGAGCTGGCCTGGCAGCGCGTCGAGAAAGCTCGCCAGTTCGTCGGCGTCGAACACGCGCGTTGGCGGCAGCTGCCACAGGATCGGCCCAAGCCGGTCACCCAGTTCGGCCAGACCACCGTGGATGAAGGCGTGTATGCCCTTGCGCACCTTGGCGAGCTGGCGCGTGGCCATGACGTAGCGCGGAGCCTTGAGCGAGAACACGAAGCCGTCTGGCGTCTGCGCGGCCCAGCTTGCGTAGGTCGCCGGCTTTTGCGCACGATAGAAGGTGCCGTTGATTTCAATCGTGCGCAGGTGTTGGCTGGCGTACTCCAGTTCGCGGCGCTGGACCAGTCCCGCGGGGTAGAAATTGTCGCGCCATGGGGCGTAGCTCCAGCCGCCGATGCCGACGCGGATCTGCGATTGGTCGGTCCGGCGGGTGATCATGACGCGGTCGCTCCGATCAGTTGGGATCGCTGGCGGCAGGCAGGCTGCGCTCGCGCCAGTGCTCGGCCATGGCGATGCAAATCACCAGCCACACCGCGCCGCTGGTGAACCCGCCGAGCACGTCGCTGGCGAAATGTACTTGCAGCAGCACCCGGCTGACGCCGATGAGACACACCATGCTTACGCTGGCGCCGATCACTGCTCGGTGAAAATGTGCCGGCAGCAGGCGCACCAGCACGTACGCCAACATGCCATAGAAAACGATCGCGCCAAACGCGTGGCCGCTGGGGAAACTGAAGCTGCTCTCGCTGATCAAGGCGTGGTCGTACAGTGGACGGGCCCGACGAAACAGCACCTTGAGTGCACTGTTGAGCGGCACGATGCCGACCACGGCCAACGTCCACCACGTCGCCAACTGGTGCTGCCGCCGCCACAGCAACACCAGCAGAACGACGATGGATGCGGCCGCAACCCACGCCAGGTCGCCAAGTCGTGTGAGCACCGCGATCACGCGCAGCGCGGGCAGCGACAGATGCGCATGCAGCCCGGTTGCCAGTGCGGCGTCGAAGGTCAGCACTTCGCCGGGCGTGGGCGCATCGATGGCCCAGGCCAGCAGTGCAAACAGCGCCACCAGCGCGGCCAACAACAACCCTGCCGTGCGTCGCCGCCGGTGGCGTGAACGCGTGGCGTCGCCAGCGGCTAAGCGCCGACGCTGCGTGCCGCGCCACGTCATGTCGCCGGCCACCACCGCAAGCACCAGCAACAACACCCATAGCGTCAGCGCGTGGCGGGTGATCCAGTCAACCGTATCAATCATCAGCTTTCCGATCGGTGGAAGCCACACGCCAGCGACTTGCAGCGCTGGTCTTGCAGATGTTTTGCCATGATAGTGACGCCTTTCCGGATGCGGAGTTGCCGCGATGTCATTGCCTCGTTTGTCCTGGCCGCTGGCCGGCGGTTGCGCGTTGTTCGTGTTTGCCTCGGCGGGCTGGGCGCAAGCGCCGGCGCCGGTCGCTCCGATCGCAAGCGTGGCCGCGCAGGGCCTGCCCGCGCAATTGCAGGACTTCGACGCGTACGTGGAGAGCGCGCGCACCGCGTTTGACGTGCCAGGCATCGCCGTGGCCATCGTCAAGGATGGCAAGGTGGTGATGGAGCGCGGCTTCGGCCTGCGCGAGCTTGGCAAGAGCGCGCCAGTGGACGCACGCACGCTGTTCGCAATCGCCTCCAACACCAAGGCTTTCACCGCCGCGGCGCTGCAGCAGTTGGCCGAGCGCGGCAAGTTGAAGATGGACGATCGGGTGATTGAGCACTTGCCGTGGTTTCGCATGTCCGACGCCTACGTCACCCACGAGATGCGCATCCGCGACCTGCTGGCGCACCGCAGCGGCCTGAGCCTGGGGGCGGGCGACCTGCTGTACTGGCCGCCGACTTCCTACACCACGAAAGAGGTGGTCGAACGCCTGGCGCAGGTACCTATCAAGAACGGCTTCCGCAGCGGCTACGCCTACGACAACATCCTGTTTGCGGTGGCCACGCTGGTGATCGAGGAAGCCTCCGGCCAGAGCTATGCCGACTATGTTCGCGAGCACCTGTTCAAGCCGGTCGGCATGGATGATTCGCTTATCGATATGACCGATCTGAAGAGCGGCATGGACGTGGCCACCGGTCACGCCAAGGCGGATTTCAAGGATATCAAGCCGGTGCCACCGATGGCCTGGCTCAATGATCCGGGCGCTGGCGGCATTTATTCCAGCGTGCACGACATGGCCAAATGGATGAACGTGCAGCTCGCCGGTGGCGTGCTGCCGGCGGTGGGTGCCGATGGCAAACCGGCGCGCTTGTTCTCCGCGGCCAGTCAACGCGACATGTGGAGCGTGCTCACGCCGATCAAGGTGCGTGCGCCTTCGATCCCCGAGCTGGCGCCGCTGACGCCCAACTTCTCCGGTTATGGCGAGAGTTGGTTCCTGTCCGACTATCGCGGCGAAAAACTGGTGTGGCACACCGGTGGCTGGCCAGGCATGGTCTCGCGCGTCACCCTCGTGCCGGGGCAAAACCTGGGCGTGGTGGTATTGACCAATGCGGAGTCCGGCGCGGCATTCAACGCGCTGACCTGGCGTGTACTCGACGCATGGCTGAACCCGGCGCACAAGACCGACTGGGTTGGCGTGTACGCCAAGGCGGTGAAGCGGTCCCAGGCCGATGCCGACGGCAGCCTGGCCAAGCATGAAGCGGCGCGCGACAAGGACAGCAAACCCTCGCTGCCCTTGGCCCGCTATGCCGGGACGTATCGCGACCCGTGGTACGGCGATGTCATCGTCAGTCA
>JBDTIE010000242.1:0-7146 GCA_039936515.1 Rhodanobacter sp.
CCAGCGTGGAAGCCAGGGCCTCGCCGACCGCAAGCTGGGTGATGGCTTCGGTGACGTTGAGCCCGGGGTTGGCGACAAAGGTTTCCGCCGCGGCCTTGACCGCTTTCTGGTCGCGCGGCGTGAACGCACGCAACGCGTGCTGGATGCGGTTGCCCAGCTGGCCGAGAATGACACCGGGCACGTCATCCGGGTTCTGCGAGCAAAAGTACACGCCCACACCCTTGGAGCGGATCAGTCGCACGACTTGTTCAACCCGCTGCTGCAGCGCCGGCGAGGCGTCGTCGAACAGCAGGTGCGCCTCGTCGAAGAAAAACACCATCTTGGGCTGGTCCAGGTCGCCCACCTCGGGCAACTGCTCGAACAGTTCGGACAACAGCCACAACAGGAAGGTGGAGTACAGCCGCGGCTTCATGATCAGCTGGTCGGCGGCCAGCACGTTGATGATGCCGCGCCCGCTCATGTCCTGGCGCATCAAATCGGCCAGCTCCAGCGCTGGTTCGCCGAAGAACTGCTCGGCGCCGTCGTTGTCGAGCTTGAGCAGCGCGCGCTGGATCGCGGCGATGCTGGTGCTGCTGATCAGTCCGTACTGGGTGGAAATGGCCTTGCTGTTTTCGGCCGCCCAGGACAGCAGAGCGCGCAGGTCGGCCAGGTCCAGCAGCAGCCAGCCTTGTTCGTCGGCAACCTTGAACACCACTTCCAGCACGCCTTCCTGGGTGTCGTTCAACTCCAGCACGCGACCGAGCAAGGTCGGGCCCATTTCGCTGACAGTGGCACGCACCGGATGGCCGAGCTTGCCGTAGATGTCCCAGAACACCACCGGGTTGGCCTGCGGCTTCCAGTCGGTGAGCTTGAGTTTGGCCAGCCGCGCCTTGAGCTTGTCGCCCGGTTCAGCGGCCGGCATGGCCAGGCCGGCAAGGTCGCCCTTGGCGTCGGCGAGGAAGCACGGCACGCCCAGGCGCGAGAAGCCCTCAGCCAGCACCATCAGCGACACTGATTTTCCGGTGCCGGTGGCGCCGGCAATCATGCCGTGGCGGTTGCCGTAGTGCGGATCGAGGCTGACGCTGGTGCTTTGGTTGCGTCCGATCAGGATGTCAGGCATGGCGTTCCCTCGGTTGGTCTGGCGATTGTAGCCAGCAGCGCGTCATGGACTGTGCATTCATGCGCGACGCATTGAGTCGACTGGACGCGCCGGCTAAGGTGGTCCCTTTGCCGGGTGCTGATCCATGTCGTCGCGTTCCGTATCGCCCTTCGTCCGCGCCGTCGCGGTTGCCGGCTTCACCGCGGTGTTAGGCGCCTGCGCCAGCACCGCCGGGCCACGCGCTTCCACGCCGGTCAACGCCTTGTACGCGCAGCTTGACCAGGCTAGCCGCGGCTACGAGACGGCGCTGCAACAGTCGCGCGCAGGCGATGCCGACGCGGCGCAGAAGACTCTCGCCACGTCGCTGGATACGCTGAAGAAGGCTGCCGCCACCTGCGGCAATACCGCCGGGTGCGACACGCAACGGTTCTTCTCGGCGTTTGACCGCTTGCTGCGCCTGAAGGATGGCAGCTTCCTGGGCGATGACAGCATGGATGCCGAAGTGCACCCGCCGCACGAAGACCTGGCCGAAGCATCACCCGGCATGCCGGGCTCGGCGCAGGCACAGCGCAGCGTCACCTTGCTGCGCGGGCACAAGTTGTCCGAACTGATCGCCATGAACGGCCCGGTGAAGGCGGCGCTGGAAATGTGGCTGACGCAATGGCGGCCGACGTTGATGGATACCTGGGTCAACTACCAGTACCTGCGCACGCAAATGGCCCCGGCCTACGAGAAGGCCGGGCTGCCCGAAGCGCTGCTGTTCGGCATCATGGCCAAGGAATCGGGCGGCAAGGTGCACGCCGTGTCGCGGTCGGGGGCGTCCGGCCCGTTGCAGTTCATGTACGCCACCGGCATGCGTTTTGGCCTGACCAGCGACAGCGGCTTTGACCTGCGCTTTGATCCGTCCGCCTCGGCGCGCGCCAATGCCGAATACATCGATGAACAGCTGGAGATCTTCAACGACAACCTGGAGATCACCCTGGCCGCGTACAACGGCGGCGAGGGCCGCATGCGGCGCATGGTCGGCGACAACCCCAACGTGAGCTTCTACGACCCCAGGATCTACAACCAGTTGTCGCAGGAAACGCGCGAATACGTGCCGGCGGTGCTGGCCGCGGCGTGGCTGTTCCTGCATCCGGACAGCTACAACCTGCGCTTTCCCAAGGTTGATGGTGCGCCGGTCACCATCCCCATGCGCCGCGCCGCGTCCTTGATGGAATTGACCGTGTGCCTGGGTTCAGCCGGCGGCATGGGCGAGGGCTGGTTCCGCACGCTGCGCAACCTCAACCCGCGCATGGACCCGAATGTGTCGCAACCCACCGGCACCATGCTGCGCCTGCCCAAGCTGCTGCAGGCCGCCTATGCCTCGCGCTGTGTCACCGGGCCGTGGCCGATCCTCGCCGCCGACCTGCATGCGGCGGTGGTCCCGGCCAAAATCCCGACGCCGTCCGCAACCGCGCCGGCGCCGGTGGCCAAGCCGCCAAGCACTTACACCGTGCGCAAGGGCGACACCCTGGTAAGCATCGTGCGCAAGCTGCGCTGTTCCAGCGTGCAGGAGGTTGCGCAGATGAACGATCTCAAGCACCACCACTTGAAGGTGGGCCGAACGCTACGCTTGCCCGCCTGCCAGTAACGGCGGCGACACTCATCGTGCGCTGGCGTTGGCCGTCTCGCTGTCGTTGAAGTGCTTGCGCAGGTCGTTTTGGCAGCGCTGCAGCAGCGTCGGCGAAAAGCGCTCCGGCCAGCATGCGCTGAGGTCGGTGTCATCGTGCAACCGGTGTTGGCCAAGCAGGTGCGACATGGCCATGACGTCGGCCACGGCCAATGCCTCGCCCAGCGGTGACATGCCCGTCGCGTCTGCTTGCTCACGCTCCTCCAGCGCCCGCAGCACGCGCGGCGGCAATTCCCAATGTCGGGCCGCCTGGTGTGACAGCCGCGCCGCCAGCGCAGCACAGGCGTGGATGAAGCTCGCGTCCATCGCCACCGCCGGCACGTCGGCGAGCAGTTGCGACAGCAGGCGCACTACCGCGCCGCTGCCGGTGTGGCAGACGATGCCGGCCAGGTAGGCCTCGAAGTCGTCACTGCCGTGCCGCTTGCCCAGCCACGCGCAGACATGGGCACAGCGCTCGGCGTGTTCCCAGAGGTACTCGCCGGCATGCCCCGAAGCACCGGCGTTGGTTTGCAGGATCGGTTTCATGGCGTGTTGCGTCAGTACCCGGCGCAAACCGTCCTGGCCCAGCAGCACCACCGCCTGCTGCAGGCTGCTCACGGGCTGCGCCGAGCGGTAGAAGACGCTGCTGGTCACGCGCATTACCTCGCCCACCATCAGCGGGTCGCGCCCCACCAGTCGTGCCAGCTCGCCGCCGGCGGCGGTGTCGCTTTTCAGCTTGCGCAGCAGTTGCGGCAAGACCGTGGGCAGGCGCGGCAGGCTGCGCATGTCAAAGCGCGTGCTGAGCAACTCCAGGCGTTTGAGCAGTGCCGCGCCGGCGGAAGTCGGGGTGTCCGGCGTTGCCGCCGCCGGCAAAGCGAAGACAAAACGATGGAAAGCCTCGTTGATGTCTCCCAGTCGGGCCACCGGATCCGGCGCGGAGGAGGGATCGGCAACGAGACCGGCGGCTGGTGCAGGACGGGCGATATCCGCTGCGCGCGGGCCGACAGGCCGTGGCGCGACCCGTGTCGCTTTCGGTCTGCCACCGCCCAACAGGCGCTGCCACCAACTCACCATTGCGCGCGGTCCTCCTGGGGGCGATCTTCAACAAAGCGTATCGACAGTGCGCCGAAAATATTGAGTGCCGGGGTACTGCGGTCGGGGCGCCGCAGGCGCCGCGGTCAGTGCGGCGTTGCCGGAGCGCCCCCTGCGCGTTGGCTGCCGGGCGATTTGCCTGGCGCGTGCACTGCAGCGTGTGCAGGACGTTGCAACGATGCAAGTGAGGCAAAAACAAAGCCAGCGCGTCGCGACGACGGCGCTGGCTTGCGTGGCGCCCGCGCGCCTGGGCGCGACGATGGCGTCACTGGCTTTTTTTCTTTTCCTGCTTGGCGGCCTTCTTTTCCTTCATGGTCTTGGCCGGCTTTTTCTTGTCACTCTTTTTTGCGTCCATCCCCTTGCTCATGGTGTTCTCCGCTTCAATGTTGGGTGTGATCATCGATCGCACGCGCCGGCGGCTGCCGCGGTGCACAGGCGAGTCTAAGCGGTTACGCGCCGCGTGGGGCGCGCTGCCTCAGATGCGTTCGTCCGGGGCCAGATATCGCCATTGGCCGCATGGCAATTGCGTGAGCGGAATGCGGCCCACCCGCAGGCGCTTCATGCCCAGCACGCGCAGGCCGACGGCGCTGCACATCGTGCTGATGGCGTCCGCCTGCAGGCGCTTGAAGGCGAAGCGCAGATGGTGGTCGCTTTGCCAGCTCACCTTCATCGGCGCGCGTGTGTAAGGGCTGCTGTCGTCGCTGCGGTTGAGCCGGGCCAGACCGTCGGCGTCCAGCTCCCCGGCCACTTCAACGACAAACTCCTGTTCGATGCGCGCCGCGTCGTCCGTCAGACGGCGCACGACGCGCCAGTCCTGGCTGAACAGCAGCAGCCCGCTGGCCTGCGGGGGCATCGGCAGCAGCATCTGCAGGCGCATCAGGTGGCGGTGCAGCGGTCGCACGCCGGAGGGGTCGCGATCCCATCGCGATTGCGGCGTGACCAGCGCGCTGGCGTCGGCCGCAGCGTGGCCCGCGGGCTTGTGCAGGACCAGGGTGACCGCTTCCAGCGGCGCCAGCGTGGCGTCTGCATCAATCTGCACGGTTTGCCCGGCAACCAGGAATTGCGGCTGCTCGACTACCGTGCCGTCGACGCGTACCCAACCCCCCTCGACGTATTGTTGCGCCTCACGCCGCGAGCAGTGCGCGAGCGCGACCACGCGTTTGTCCAGGCGTTGCAGTTCGGTCATGGCGGTCATCGGCAAATGCACGCAGTGTAGCGGCGCATGCCGGCAAGCTTGCCGCGCGATGGCTTGCTGCACGTTGGCAACAGCCTGCATCGACCCCAGATAGCAGGCTTGGCCGCGAGGATTCCCGATGTTGACGTATTCCTTTCTTGACCTGGCTCCGGTGACCGAAGGCAGTGATGTCGCCCAGGCCTTCCGCAACACGCTGGACCTGGCGCGCTGCGCCGAGGCGGAAGGCTATCGCCGCTATTGGCTGGCCGAGCACCACAACATGCCCGGCATCGCCAGCGCGGCCACGGCGGTGCTGATCGGTCACGTCGCCGGCGGCACCTCGACCATCCGCGTGGGCGCCGGCGGCATCATGCTGCCCAACCACGCGCCGCTGCAGGTGGCCGAGGCGTTCGGCACGCTGGCATCGCTTTATCCGGGCCGCATCGACCTCGGCCTGGGTCGCGCGCCAGGTACCGACCAGCCCACCGCCAAGGCCCTGCGCCGCTATTTTTCCAGCGCGGATGCGTTTCCACAGGACGTGATGGAGTTGCTGGGCTACTTTGCCCCCGCGGTGCCGGGCCAGGCTGTGCGCGCGGTGCCCGGCGCCGGCGTCGAGGTGCCGGTGTGGTTGCTGGGCTCGAGCTTGTTCAGCGCCACCTGGGCGGCGCGGCTGGGCCTGCCGTTTGCCTTTGCCTCGCACTTCGCACCCGATGCCATGGACGACGCACTCGCGCTGTATCGACGCGAATTCGAGCCGTCGGCGCGCTTGCAGGCGCCCTACGTGATGCTGGCATTGAACGTGGTCGCCGCTGACGACGACGCGCAGGCGCGGCGCCTGTTCACCACCCAGCAGCAGAGTTTCGTCAACTTGCGGCGCGGCCGTCCCGGCTTGATTCCGGCGCCGATCGAGGACATCGAGGCATTCTGGTCACCGGTGGAGAAGCTTGGCGTGGAGCGTGCGCTGGCCTGCGCCGTGGTTGGCGGGCCGGATACGCTCGAGAGCGGCATGGCCGCCTTCGTCGCGCGCCACCAACCGGACGAGGTGATGCTGACCAGCAACATCTTTGACCACCCCGCGCGTCGGCACAGCGTGGCGCTGGCGGCGCAGGCCTGTCGGCGGATTGCCGCGCCGGTGGCCTGACTTGTCATCGCTATCGGCCATAATGGGCGTTCTCCACGAGTTGCCGAAGTCTTCCCACGCATGAAAACCCCCACGGGTCTGCAGGACCTGATTGATGAAGGCGTGATCGACCAGGTGCTGCGCCCGCTGAAAAGCGGCAAGGAGGCGGCTGTCTACGTCGTGCGCTGCGGCGACGAAATCCGCTGCGCCAAGGTCTACAAGGACCTGGCCCAGCGCAGCTTCCAGGCCCGTGTGCAGTACCAGGAAGGGCGCAAGGTGCGTGGCAGCCGCCAGGCCCGGGCCATGGGCAAGGCCACCAAGTTCGGCCGCAAGGAGGCCGAGGCGGCGTGGAAGAACGCCGAGGTCGATGCGCTGTACCAGCTCGCCGCCGCCGGCGTGCGTGTACCGCAGCCGCACGGTTACTTCAACGGCGTGCTGGTGATGGAGCTGATCACCGACGTCGACGGCCACTCCGCACCACGCCTGGGCGAGGTCGATCTGGCGCCGGACACGGCGCGTGAGTACCACCGTTTCCTGATGCAGCAGGTCGCACGCATGTTGTGCGTGGGCCTGATCCACGGTGACCTGTCCGAATACAACGTGCTGGTGGGGCCGGACGGTCCGGTCATCATCGACCTGCCGCAGGTGGTCAGCGCCGCGGGCAACAATTCGGCGCGAATGATGCTGCGCCGCGACGTCGGCAACCTCACCATCAGCCTCTCGCGCTTTGCCCCGGACTTGCTGGACACGCACTACGCCGAAGAGATGTGGGCGCTGTTCGAGCAGGGCGACTTGCGCGCCGACAGCGAGTTGACCGGCCACTTCGTGTTTGACGAAGGTGCGGTGGACGTGGACAGCGTCATGCAATCGATCAACGACGCGCGCGAGGAAGCGCGCATCCGCCAGGAAGGTCGCGAGGCCGCCGAACGCGGCGATTGATTGCCGCGCAGGGCAGGCCCCGCGCGCCGCCCGGTCCGCGCCGGTGCCGGAGCTGTAGGGCGGTCACTGCCCGCCGCACCGTCGGCTCAGAA
>JBDTIE010000243.1:0-2663 GCA_039936515.1 Rhodanobacter sp.
CGCCATGACCCCGACGCGACCGCCACAGGTTGCCGACGATTGGGTCGAGCGTGAGCGTCTGGCGCACTTGCGTCCGACGGCATGGTGCAATCCGACACCTCTGGACAGTTACCAATTGGTGGTGATAGGCGGAGGCACCGCTGGCGTTGTTGCCGCGCAGCGCGCGGCCGCACTGGGCGCGAGCGTGGCGCTGGTGGAACGCAATCTCCTGGGCGGGACCTGTCTCAACACCGGCTGCGTGCCGTCCAAGGCGCTGATCCGCACCTCGCGCCTGTATGCGGAGATGCGCGATGCGGCGCGCTACGGCGCGCGCCAGCCGGACAACATCGCCGTGGACTTTGCCGCGGCCATGGCGCGCGTCAGGCAGATTCGTGGCCAGTTGAGCGGCAACATTTCGGTGCGCACGCTGGCGGCGCAGGGCATCGACGTGTACTTCGGGCGGCCGCGCTTTACCGGCACCGACACGCTGAGCGTGGACGACACGCCATTGCGCTTTGCCCGCGCCATCATCGCCACCGGCGCGCGGCCGCACGTGCCGACCATTCCCGGACTGAAGGAAGCCGGTTTTCTCACCAACGAGACCGTGTTCGACCTGACCGAACTGCCGCCTCGACTGCTGGTGATTGGCGGCGGCCCCATCGGCTGCGAGCTGGCGCAGGCCTTCTGCCGGCTCGGTGCCAAGACCACGATCGTGCAGACCCTGCCGCTGTTCCTGGAGCGAGAAGAGAGGGACGCGGCGCAGATCCTGTCCGATGCGCTGGCGCGCGACGGCGTCGAGGTGCGACTCAACACCCATGTGGTCGCCATCCGCGTGGAAAACGGACAGAAGCTTGCCGATCTGGTCAGCGACGACTACCACAATACCATCGCCGTGGACGCCATCCTGGCCGGCGTGGGGCGTACACCCAACGTCGAGGGCCTGGGGCTGGACGTCGCCGGGGTGGCGCATGCGCCCGGCTGCGGCGTGACCGTGGATGACCACCTGCGCACCAGCAACCCGCGTATCTACGCCGCCGGCGACGTCTGCCTGAAATACCAGTACGGCCATACGGCGCAGGCCTCGGCGCAGATGGCCGTGGCCAATGCACTGTTCCGCGGCCGCCGCCACGTGAGCGCGCTGGTCATCCCGTGGTGCACCTTCACCGATCCGGAAATCGCGCATGTGGGCCTGTATGTGCGCGAGGCCAACCAGCGCGGCATCCCGGTGAAGACCTACACCGTCCTCATGCACCAGGTTGACCGGGCCATTACCGACAGCGAGACCGCCGGCTTCGTCAAGATCCACGTGCGCGAGGGCACCGACCACATCCTGGGCGCCACCATCGTCGCCCGCCATGCCGGCGACATGATCAACGAAATCACCCTGGCCATTGGCGCCGGCATTGGTTTGCGCAAGATCGCCGGCGTGATCCACGCCTACGACACCCAGGCCGAGGCCATCCAGATGGCCGCCCAGGCGTGCGAACGCACGCGCCTGACCGAACGCGTGCGCGCCCGGCTCAAGCGCTGGCTGGCGCAAGTGCGCTGAGGTTGATCGCGCAGCACCTGCGGATGCATGCGCGGGTGCCACGCGCCACCGTCACGTCCACATAAGCACAACCGTGCCTACAATTCACGTTTCGCGCGATGGCGCGCCTTGCGAGGCAAACGCATGAAACTCGGCATGGTGGGACTTGGCAAGATGGGCGCAAACATGGCCCAGCGTCTGGTTGAGGGCGGGCACGAGGTGGTTGGCTTCGACCCCAACGCCGATGCGCGCAAGGCGGTGGAGTCCAATGGCGCGGCCTCGGCCACGTCACTGGAACTGATGGTCAAGGCGCTGCCTGCTCCGCGCGTGGTGTGGCTGATGGTGCCCTCCGGCGACATCACCGACAAGACGGTCGACACGCTGCTGCCGCTGCTGGCTGCCGGCGACACCGTGGTCGACGGCGGCAACTCCAACTACAAGGACACCCTGCGCCGCGCCGCGTTGTACGCCAAGCACGATCTGAACTACGTCGACTGCGGCACCAGCGGCGGCGTGTGGGGCCTGAAAGAGGGCTACAGCATGATGATCGGCGGCGATGAGAAAGTCGTCGCCGCGCTCGATCCGATTTTCGAAACGCTGGCCCCGGGCAAGACCCAGGGCTGGGGTCGCGTCGGGCCGGTGGGCGCCGGCCACTTCACCAAGATGGTGCACAACGGCATCGAATACGGCCTGATGCAGGCTTATGCCGAGGGCTTCTCCATACTCGAGCACAAGCAGGAGTTTGCGCTGGACCTGCACCAGATCGGCAACATCTGGGGCACCGGCAGCGTGGTGCGCTCGTGGCTGCTGGAGCTGACCACCGACGCGCTGGGCAAGAACCCGACGCTGGATGGCATCGCCCCGTTCGTTGCCGATTCCGGCGAAGGTCGCTGGACCGTGGCCGAAGCCATCGACCTGGACGTGCCCGCACCGGTGATCACCGCCTCCTTGATCGAACGCTTGCGCTCGCGTGACAGCAACTCCTTTGCCGATCGGTTGCTCTCTTCCATGCGCAATGAATTCGGCGGTCACGCGATCAAGCGCGAGTCGAAATAAACCGCCAGACCTTGCCGCGCGGGAGCCGCATCCTGCGTCGCCGCGAGGTGTCGTGGATCCAGCCTTGGCGCTTTGGCCAGCCGGCGGAAGATGGATGCGC
>JBDTIE010000244.1:0-6623 GCA_039936515.1 Rhodanobacter sp.
CTTCGCCCTCGATCTGCGCGCCCATGGCCATCAGGCAATGCGCCAGGTCCACAACTTCCGGCTCCTGCGCGGCATTTTCGATCACGGTGGTACCGCGTGCCAGCGCCGCCGCCATCATGATGTTTTCCGTGCCGGTGACGGTGACCATGTCCATGACGATGCGCGCGCCCTTGAGTCGGTCGGCGCTGGCCTTGATGTAGCCGTTTTCCACGGTGATCTTCGCGCCCAGTGCCTGCAGGCCGCGGATGTGCTGGTCGACCGGGCGCGAGCCGATGGCGCAGCCGCCGGGCAAGGACACTTCCGCTTGGCCAAAGCGCGCCACCAGTGGCCCCAGCACGAGGATCGAGGCGCGCATGGTGCGCACCAGGTCATACGGCGCCACGCAGGTGCTGGTGGTACGCGGATCGACGTGCATTTTCATGCGGTCGTCCAGCTCCAGCTGCACGCCCATCTGCCCCAGCAACTCGATGAAGGTGGTGACGTCATGCAGGTGCGGCACGTTGCCGATGCCAACCGGCTCGTCGGCCAGCAGGCAGGCTGCCAGGATCGGCAACACGGCGTTTTTCGCGCCGGAAATGCTGACTTCACCATTGAGCGGCGTGCCGCCCCGGATCAGGATCTTGGCCATCAATGTCCTTTCAAGGGTGTGCGATGGAAGCGCAGCAGCGGCTCAACGGCGCGCCGCAGCTTCCTCGGGGGTCAGTGTGGAAAGCGCCAGGGCGTGGATCGCGCCGCCCATGTGCCCGCCGAGCGTGGCGTACACCAGGCGGTGACGGGCCAGCGGCAACTTGCCGGCAAACTGCGACGCGACCACGGTGGCGGTGAAATGCACCTGGTCGTCGCTGCTGACGCTTGCCTGCGCGCCGGCCAGGCCGCGTTCGATCATTGCCTGGATCAGCGCTGGTTCCATCGGGTTTTCCATGCGGTCAGGCACCAGGACGCGCGGTGCCGGCCAATGACGCTAAAATGTGCAATGCACCATGGTAATGGAAATCGCCGGACGGTTGAACGCCAGCGTCATGGTCTGGACCAACGCTGAGCGGCTGCGCCAGCGCCCCTTCATCGAGCCCGCATGAACGCACTCCCCATATCCTCTGCCGATCTCAACCCGGACATCATCATCGCCAGCGCGCGCGCGGTGATTGCCACCGAGGCGTCGGCCATTGGCGCCCTCGGGCCGCGCGTCGGCGCGGAGTTCGTCAATGTCTGCCGCCTGATCCTGGCCTGTACCGGCCGCGTGGTGGTCAGCGGCATGGGCAAGTCCGGCCACGTCGCGCGCAAGATCGCCGCCACTCTGGCTTCCACCGGCACGCCGGCGTTCTTCGTGCACCCGGGCGAGGCCAGCCATGGCGACCTGGGCATGATCCAGCCGCAGGATGTCGTGCTGGCGTTGTCCTATTCGGGCGAAACCGACGAACTGCTGGTGATCCTGCCGGTCATCAAGCGCCAGGGCATCCCGCTGGTGGTCATCACCGGCAAGCCGAACTCCTCGCTCGCCGGGTTGGCCGACATCTGCCTGGACGGCAGCATTTCCTGCGAAGCCTGCCCGTTGGGCCTGGCGCCGACCACCAGCACCACGGCTGCGCTGGTGCTGGGCGATGCGCTGGCCATTGCGTTGCTGGAGGCGCGCGGTTTCACCTCTGACGATTTTGCCCGCTCACACCCGGCCGGCGCACTGGGCCGGCGCCTGCTGCTGCGCATCAGCGACGTCATGCACACCGGCGCGGACATCCCGCGTGTCGCGCCGCACGCTTCACTGACCAGCGCGCTGATGGAAATGACGCGCAAGCACCTGGGCATGACCGCGGTCGTCGACGCCGACGACCACCTGCTTGGCGTGTTCACCGATGGCGACCTGCGCCGCGCGCTGGATGACGAAGGCGTGGACTTGCGTGGCGTCACGGTTGCCGAACTGATGACGCGCGGGCCCAAGACCATCAACGCGGACAAGCTTGCCGCCGAGGCCGCGCAGCTCATGGAGCGTCACCAGATCCACGCGCTGCTGGTAGTCGATGACAGCCAGCGCGTGGTTGGCGCGCTGAACATCCACGACCTGCTGCGCGCGCGCGTCGTTTGAGCGCGCCCGCCGACATCCTGGCCCGCGCCGCGCGCATCCGCCTGGCGGTGTTCGACGTGGACGGCACGCTCACCGACGGGCGCCTGTGGTATGCCGCGGACGGCCGCGAAGCCAAGCAATTCCACGTGCACGACGGCCTCGGCCTCAAGCGCCTGCAAGCCAATGGCGTGACCGTCGCTCTGATCACCGCCCGTCACAGCCAGGTCGTGGCCACGCGGGCGCGCGAGCTGGCGATCAGCGAAGTGTTCCAGGGCCAGGACGACAAACGCGCCTGCCTGGTCGGCCTGCTGGCAAGGCTGCAGCTCGACGCGCAACAGGCCTGCTACGTCGGCGACGACCTGCCCGACCTGGCGCCGATGGGCCTGGTCGGGCTGGCGGTTGCCGTGGCCAATGCCCACCCATGGGTCAGCACACGCGCGCACTGGCAGACCACGCGGGCCGGCGGCGAGGGTGCCGCGCGCGAGGTCTGCGATCTGCTGCTGGAAGCGCAGGGCAAGGCTGCGGCCGAACAGGCGCGTTGGCAATGACCCCGCGCGCTTGGCTGCGCGAGCGCCCGCTGCTGCTCGCGACGATCGGCCTGGCGCTAGCCGCCGCGGTCGCGCAGTGGTTGCTGTGGTGGCTCGGTCCGGCGCCCAGGAGCAACGACGTCATCGGTCCGCCGCGCTCGGGCTACACCTTGCACGAAGCGCGGGTGAGCGAGTTCAACATCGCCGGCCAGCCAAGCTTCCACCTGCAGTCGCCGCACCTGGAGCGGCGCGAGGGTGACGAGTCGCTGTATGTCGACGCGCCCACCTTCCAGCTGCCATCCAACCAGGCCGGCGTACCGGACTGGCAAGGCAACTCGAGCTACGGCTGGGTCGACAAACGCGCCACGCTGCTCAAGCTGCAGGGCCCGGTGTATCTGCACCGCGCCGCCTATGCCGACACGCCGCGCGCGGAAATCCACACCGCCGACGTCACCGCCTGGCCCAACGAACGCCGACTGGCCACCGCCGCGCCGGCGCAGATGACGCAGGGGGGCACTAGAATCAACGGGGTCGGCATGCGTGCCGACCTCAACGACAAACACCTGGAGCTGCTCGATGACGTCCACGCCACCTTCCCGCCGCGCCACGCCAGGCCTTGAAGCTGCCTGCCTGGCGTTCGGCCTGCTGGCACTGGTGCTGGCGCCCGCATCGGCCCGGCAAAGCGACCGTTCGCAGCCGATGCAGGTCAATGCCAGCCATTTCGACGGCTTCCAGAAGCCCAACAGCATCACCACCTTGAGCGGCAATGTTGTCATCACCCAAGGCACGCTCAAGGCCACCGGCAACTTGGCCAAGGTGTATTTCGACGCCGACACGCAGATCAGCCGCGTGGTCATCACCGCCAGCCCGGCGCACATCGAGCAACTGGACGACAGCGGCAACCTGATGCAGGGCAGCGCCGCGAGCATCGACTACGACAACATCCACGGTATCGCCGTACTCGCCGGCAATGCGTCGGTGACGCAGAAGGGACGCGGCGAGGCGCACGGCGACAAGCTCACCTACAACACGCAGACCAGCCAGATGACCGGCGACAGCGGCGGCGACGGGCTGGTGCGCATGACCTTCCTGCCCCGGCCGCAGCCAGCGGCAGCACCGGCTCCGGCCGCCAGCAGCACGACACCGCAGCCCCAGCGCTGACCGATGCTTTCCGCCACCGGGCTGCAGAAAAGCTTCAAGACCCGCCAGGTCGTGCGCGACTTCGCGTTTTCCATCCGCGAAGGCGAAGTGGTGGGCCTGCTCGGGCCCAACGGTGCAGGCAAGACCACGTGCTTTTACATGGTGGTCGGCCTGATCGTCGCCGACGCCGGCTCCATCACGCTGGACAAGCGCGACATCACCGGCCTGCCGATGCACACGCGCGCCAGGCTGGGCATAGGCTACTTGCCACAGGAAGCCTCGGTGTTTCGCCGCCTGAGCGTGGCCGACAACATCCTGGCCGTGCTTGAGCTGCGCGAAGGGCTTGCCGCCAAAGAGCGCCAGGCCGAGCTGGAAAGCCTGCTGGACGAACTCAAGATCACCCACATCGCCGGCCAGAAAGGCATCACCCTGTCCGGTGGCGAGCGCCGGCGCGTGGAGATTGCCCGCGCACTGGCGGCCAAACCGCGCTACATGCTGCTGGATGAACCCTTCGCCGGCGTCGACCCGATTTCCGTGGGCGAAATCCAGCGCATCGTGCGCCACCTGCGCGAACGCGGCATCGGCGTGCTGATCACCGACCACAACGTCCGCGAGACGCTGGGCATCTGTGACCGCGCCTACATCCTCAACGACGGCGCCGTGCTGGCGCGCGGCACGCCCACGCACATCCTCGCCGACCCCAAGGTGCGCGAGGTTTATCTCGGACACGAGTTCCGCCTGTAGTGCTTCAGGGCCCAAACCGGAGTGCCAGCCCGCATCCCGCACAAAGACGGTGTGGTCCGCTCTATGGCCGCTGCCACAAGCACCGGTTAGGATGGCCGCAAGCCCCTTTGACCTGGTTGGCATGAAACCGGCACTGCAATTTCGCCTCCATCAGCAGTTGACGCTGACGCCTCAGTTGCAGCAGGCCATCCGCTTGCTGCAACTGTCGCAATTGGAGCTGGAGGCGGAATTGCGCCAGATCGCCGAAGGCAACCCGCTGCTGGAGTTTGCCGAGGACAGCGAGGAGGAAGACAGCAGCGACGACTCGGAGAACGAAAACTACGCCGAGACCTCGACCCTGGGCAGCACCAGCGCCAGCGCGGACGGGGACGCCGATGGCGACCGTGACGATCCTGGCGAGTGGGCTGACAGCGGCGGCAGCGTCGAGACGCCGATTGATTTCTCCCACGGCAGTTCCAGCAGTTCGGGCGCGCGCGGCGACGAGGATTTCGAGTCGCAGAACGCCGCCCCGGAAACCCTGCAGCAGCATCTGCTGTGGCAGCTCAACATGGCCTCCTTCAACCCGCGACAGCACGCTATTGCGATGGTTCTGATCGACGCGTTGAGCCCGGCCGGTTATCTGTCCGAAGGCATCGACGCGATCCTGACCGCCTTGCCGGCGGACCTGAACGCAAGCGTCGCCGAGATCGACGCGGTGCGGCGCGTGCTGCAGGGCTTCGACCCGCTGGGCGTGGGCAGCCTGGACCTGCGCGATTGCCTGTGTGTGCAATTGCAGCAATTCGACGCGGACACGCCGCAGCGTGACCTGGCGCTGCGCATCGTCGATACCGAATTGGACCTGCTCGCGCGCAACGACATCGCCCGGCTGGCGCGCCGCCTGCACGCCAGCGAGGACGACACCACGGCGGCGGCGATCCTTATCCGCAGCCTGGATCCGCGCCCTGGCGCAGCGCTGGATGCCACGCCGGTGGAATATGTGGCCCCGGACGTGTACGCGACCAGGCAGGGCAGCCGCTGGCACGTCAGCCTGAATGCCGATTGCCAGCCACGCCTGGGCCTCAACCAGCACTACTGCGGCCTGATCGCCAAGGCCCGCGGCGAAGATGCCAGCTGGATGCGCGGCCAGCTGCAGGAAGCGCGCTGGCTGATCAAGAGCCTGGAATCGCGTGCGGAGACGCTGCTGAAGGTCGCCGACGCGATCGTGCGTCGGCAAAGCGCGTTTCTCGACTATGGCCCCGAGGCAATGCACCCGCTGGTGCTGCGCGAGGTGGCCGAGGAAGTGGGCATGCACGAGTCCACCATTTCGCGCGTCACCACGCGCAAATACATGCACACCCCGCGCGGCACCTTTGAACTGAAGTATTTCTTCTCCAGCGGCGTGTCCACCGAAGATGGCGGCAGCGCCTCGGCCACCGCCATCCAGGCGATGCTGCGCAAGCTGATCGACGCCGAGGACGCGCGCAAGCCGCTGTCGGACCAGTCCATTGCCGAGCAATTGCAGGCCAAGGGCATCCAGGTGGCACGGCGCACCGTGGCCAAGTACCGCGAAGGCCTGCGCATTCCCAGCTCCAGCGAGCGCCAGCGCGCGCGCTGATCGTTCCGTCACATTGCGGGAACTTGCTTGTGGCTAAAACGTTCCCATACCTGTAGGTAGTGATACATGGCTTGATGATGCGCATCGCTCCGGCGCTGCGCATCGGACCCGCCGCGCAATGCGGCACTGCACCACCAAGAGGAGGCGCCTCCATGCAATTCCAACTCAGCGGCCAGCAGATCGAAGTCACACCCGCGCTGCGGGAACATGCCAGCAGCAAGGTCGACCGGCTGACACGCCTCGATGACAAGCTCACCAGCCTTGCCATCGTGTTGTCCCTCGACAGCGCCCGCCATCGTGCCGATGGCACCATCACCACCGCCGGCGCCGTGCTGCACGCGCAGGCGACCGAGGCGGACATGTACGCATCCATCGACGTGCTGTTCGACAAACTTGCCGCGCAGTTGCGCAAGCACCGGGACAAACTCGCCGACAAGCATCAACGCCAGGTGCGCGAGGAGCGGCAGTACGGCTGATCCCGCACTGCATTGCCACACCGGACGGCCCGCCTCACAGCGGGCCGTTCGTGTTTCAAGCGCCAACGCACGGTCACGAGCAGCGG
>JBDTIE010000245.1:0-5325 GCA_039936515.1 Rhodanobacter sp.
GCCGAACTGGAAGAGTTCATCTCCAAGAGCATACGCTTTCAGGCGGAAGAGCATTATTCGCAGGAACAGTTTGATGTGGTGTTGCTGTAACCCGGGCACGGCCCACCGCACATGAGAGCGTTCTGGCATCGTCCCCTGCGCCACGGTGCGCGCGCCACGGCCTGGGTGGCAGGCGGGGCGCTGATTGCATTGGCCGTTGCCGTGGCACTGGCGCAACTGTTGTTGCCGCTGGCGGCGCGGCATCCGCAATGGGTGGCCGCGCAATTGAGCGGTCACCTGCAGCGGCCGGTCAGCATCCGCGCGCTGGAAGGCCACTGGCGTGCGTCCGGACCGTGGTTCGTCCTGCATGACGTGAACATCGCCCCGCCCGCAGGCCACGATGGCGCGCCGCTGCGATTGCCCAGGTCGGAACTGCGGCTGGACTTTGGCGCGTGGCTGTTGCCGTCACGGCACCTGTTCAACCTGCACGTGCGTGGCCTGCAACTGGACCTGAGCCGCGAACGTGATGGCCGCTGGCGCGTCAACGGCGTGGGCATGGCTGGCGAGGAAAACCGCCAGCCGCTGACCCTCGGCAGGCTGTCCGCGGAGCTGTGGCTGCAAGACCTGCGCGTGCACCTGAGCGACGTCCGCAGCGCACGCGAGTATGCGTTGACGGCTAGCCAATTGCGCGTCAGCCGCAGCAGCAACGGGCGTGTCCGCCTGGGTGGCACGTTGCGCCGTGATGGTGTGGGCGCGGCCCTGCGCACGGCCGGGGATTTCCGTGATGACGGCAGCAGTGGGCGCTTGTGGCTTGGCATCGACGAGGTTGCCCTGCAGCCGCTGCTGGCCGGCGTGGAGGCTTGGGGCTACCACGTGCAGGGCGGGCACGGGCAGGTACAGGCGTGGCTGGACTGGAAAGCCGGCAAGCTGTCGCGCGCGCTGGCGCGGATCAATGTCGACGCCGTGGGGCTGGATGATGGCAAGGCTTCGGCCGCGCAACTGGGCGCGATCCATGGCTTGTTGGACCTGCAGCCGCTGGCAGACGGTTATCGGTTGCGCTGGGCTGATGACGACGGCGGCGCCATGGTGTTGTCGGCGCACCAGTTGCATACGGCGCAGGCCCGCGTCGGACTGGCGGCGCGACACTGGCAGCTGGCGCCGTGGTTGCCGCTGCTGGCGCTGCGTCCAGGCACCCCTGCAGCCCTGGGCCAGTGGCTGGGACAAGGCCATGCGCGTGCGCTGGTGTCCGGTGCGGCACTGCGCTGGAGCCAAGGCACCGGCCTGCAGGCACTGCGCCTGGATTTCACCGACGCGGCGATCGAGCCGGCCGGAAAGTTTCCGGGCATCACGGCACTGCGCGGCAGCATGCGTGGCGACGCGCAGGCGCTGGTGTTGTCGCTGCCGGAGCAGGTCAGCACGCTGCGCCTGCCTTCGACCTTCCGCCAGCCACTGGCGCTGACTCGCCTGGGCGGCACCCTGGCGTTGTGGCAGCAAGGCGACGCGCGGACGCTGGGCATCGACGCGCTGGACGTGGCCGGCGCCGATTACGCCGCGCAAGTTCGCGGCGAGCTGACGTTCCCTTCCGGTGGCGGCACCTTGGCCGACCTGTATGTGGCGGTACCACACGCGATGGTCACCGCAGCCAAGGCGTTCTGGCCGCTGGGCTCGATGTCGCCGGCCACCATTGCCTGGCTGGACCGCGCCCTGCTGGCTGGTCGCATCGATAACGCGCAGGTGGTGCTGCAAGGCAACCTGGCGGACTGGCCGTTTGCGCAGCACGATGGCCGCTTCGAAGCGCGCGTGCCGATCCACGGCCTGACCCTGGATTACGGGGACGGCTGGCCGCACGCCGAAGGTGTGGACGTGGTGGCGCAGTTCATCAACAACGGATTGCACGCGCAGGCCAGCGGCCATTCGCTGGGTGTGCGTGCCGAGCAGGCGGTGGCCGACATCGCCGATTTCGGCGGCGCGCCGCTGATGCTTTCGGTGCGTGGCAGCGGCAGCGGCGCCGATGTGATGCGCTTTGTCCGCCAGAGCCCGATCGGCAGTGGCCAGGCCGAAACTTTGGGCAAGCTCACCCTCGGCGGGAGTGCGACGTTTGATTTCACCCTGCAACTGCCTCTGCACGACGACGGCGAGCCGCAGCTTGCCGGCACTGCGCAGTTGCGCGCAGCCGACCTGCGCGCCGCGGAGTGGAAGCTGGACCTGCGCAAGCTCGACGGCCCGTTGCGTTTTGACGCCCACGGCGTGCAGGCCGATGCCTTGCGCACCGATTTCCGTGGCCAACCGGCAAGCCTTGCGCTGGCACTGGGCACCGTGGCCGGGCACGAGGACACGACGGTGTGGGCGCAACTGCGCGGCACCTGGCCGCTGTCTGAACTGGTGCGTGATTACCCGACGCTGGCGTGGATTGGCCAGGCAGCGACCGGCACGAGCGATTTCAGCATCGGCTACAGCCTTGCTCCAGGCGAGGGTGGCGCGGCGCCGACGCAGCGATTGCAGATCGCCTCCAGCCTGCGTGGCACGGCGCTGGATCTGCCCGCGCCGTTGCGCAAGACAACCAGTACCGCGCTGCCGCTGCAAGTAAGCGTGGGCCTTCCCATCGACGCCAGTGACGTGCAGATAAGCGTCAGTGATGTGGCCCGCGTGCATCTGCGTCTGGCCGATGCGAATCGTCCGTTGGCCGGTGTGCTCGCCTTCGGTACGCAGATGCCGCAGGAGCTGCCGCCGCAGGGCTTGCGCATTCGCGGCCACGCCGCCGTGCTTGATGTCACTGGATGGATCCAGCGCACTGCCGGCGGCGGTGACGGTGACGGTCCGCTGTTGCAGGACATCCACGTCAGTGCCGACCAGGCGCAGTGGTTTGGCAAGTCGCTTGGAGCCATGCGCATTGATGCTGCCACTCGTGCGGACGTGTTCAATGCCACGATCGATGGCGCGGCCATCGCCGGCAACGTCGCGGTGCCGACCAAGGCGCTCGACCGCCAGGGCATCACCGGGCGGCTGAAGCGTCTTTACTGGCCCAAGGATGCACCCAGGCCGGTGCAGGCGGCGGCTGACAAGCCCGCGCCGCCGGAACCTGATGACAACCCGGCGCAAACCGGTATCAACCCGGCGGCGCTGCCGCCGCTGCACCTGTGGGTTGGCGACCTGCGTCTGGGCGAGGCGCGGCTGGGCGAAGCGCGACTGGAAACCTGGCCTACCGCCGAAGGCATGCACATCGAGCAATTGCGCGCGCTCTCGCGCGATGTGCAGGTCACCGCCAGCGGCAACTGGGTCGGCAACGCGCAGGACAGCCACACCCGCATGCGCGTCAACTTTGCCGCAGAGGACCTGGGCGCGATGCTCGGCGCGTTTGGCTTCGAGGGCCTGGTGCATGGCGGGCGCACGCATGACCAGCTCGACGCGCGCTGGCCGGGCTCGCCCACCGCGCTGTCGCTGGCCACCATGGACGGCACGCTCAGCGTCAAGGTGGAGGACGGGCGCATCCCGTCAGCGTCATCGCCGGGTGTCGGCCGGCTGCTGGGCCTGGTATCGCTGGCCGAACTGCCGCGGCGCATGTCGCTGGATTTCGGCGACGTGTTTGGCAAAGGCCTGGCGTTCGACACGATCAGCGGTGACTTCCACCTGGCCAACGGCAACGCCACCACGAGCAACCTGACCATCGCCGGTTCGGCGGCGCACATCACCATCAGCGGGCGCACCGGCTTGCGTGCACGCGACTACGACCAGCAAGTGCTGGTCGTTCCGCGCGTGGGCAACAGCCTGCCGCTGGTCGGTGCCGTGGTGGGCGGTCCGGTCGGCGCCGCCGCCGGGTTTGCCGTGCAGGGCCTGCTCGGCAAGGGTTTGAACAAGGTGGCCAGCGCGCGTTACCGCATCACCGGCCCCTGGAGCAAACCGGTGATGACGCTGATCGAAAAGCACGGGGTGGAGTTGCCGCCCAAGGATGTCGCAGTGCCTGCGCCATCGATGAGTATCACTGCCCCGGCGGTGCCAGCCTCCGTCCAGCCGTAGGGCGGGAAGGCTACGTGACGCCACACTCGTTGCAACGCGAGGCACGCTGTGGGCACGACCGGCTTGCCCCGCTTTTGCGTGGGTGAGCTTTTCCCGCGCCGAAGGAGCATCGACGGGTCAACGCGGTCACGCAGCCAGCGCGGCGCGTCATAGCGGTTTAACCTCGCCAATTCGCCCATATCTCTGGTACTCACACGCAATGGCAGAAACATCGATGGATTCGTTGATCGCGCAGGCACAAAGCAAGCTGCTGACTCCCGGCGGCATCGCCACTGGCGACCTTGACCGCGTGTTTGCGCAGCTGATGGGGCCGTCGATCGATGCCGCGGACCTGTACTTCCAGCATTCGCGCAGCGAGTCATGGCTGCTGGAGGAGGGCATCGTCAAGGACGGCACGCATTCCATCGAGCAGGGTGTGGGCGTGCGCGCGATGAGCGGGGAGAAGACCGGCTTCGCCTATTCCGACGAGATCGTGATGCCGCAGTTGCTGCACGCATCCAAAGCCGCGCGCGCGATTGCGCATGACGGCAACGGCGCCGGCAAGCCGCTGGCGCTGAACGGCGCGCGCCAGTTGTATCCGGCGATTGATCCGGTGGACAGCCTGCCCAACCCGGACAAGATCGCGCTACTGCGCGAGGTCGACGCATATGCGCGATCCCGCGACCCGCGCATCAAGCAGGTCATCGTCAGCCTGGCGGCCACCGTCGACACCATCCTCATTGCCGCATCCGACGGCACGCTGGCCGCCGACGTGCGCCCGCTGGTGCGCATGAGCGTGCAGGTCATCGCCGAGCAGAACGGCCGGCGCGAACAGGGTCATTCCGGCGGTGGTGGCCGCCACGGGTATCGCGAACTGAGCGAAAACGGTCGGGCGCTGGCGTTTGCCGACGAAGCGGTGCGCCAGGCGCTGGTCAATCTGGAAGCGGTCGACGCGCCGGCCGGCAGCATGACCGTGGTACTCGGCCCGGGCTGGCCCGGCGTGCTGTTGCACGAGGCCATCGGCCACGGACTGGAAGGTGACTTCAACCGCAAGGGCAGCTCCGCGTTTGCCGGACGCATCGGTGACCGCGTCGCCGCGCGCGGCGTCACCGTGGTCGACGACGGCACTCTCACCGGGCGGCGTGGATCGCTCAGCATCGACGACGAGGGCACGCCGACCGAATGCACCACACTGATCGAGGACGGCATTCTCAAGGGCTACATGCAGGACAAGCTCAATGCGCGGCTGATGGGCATGGCGCCGACCGGCAACGGTCGCCGCGAATCGTTCACCGCGCTGCCGATGCCGCGCATGACCAATACCTACATGCTGGCGGGTTCGCATGATCCGGC
>JBDTIE010000246.1:0-4153 GCA_039936515.1 Rhodanobacter sp.
CGTGCCGATGCCGCTGATCAGCTATGGCGGTACCTCGGCTGTCTCTCTGCTGGTCGGCTTCGGCGTGCTGATGTCGATCCACGCCAACCGCAAGATGCACGAATGAACCGGCGGGCGGACGCGCCATGCGCGCGTGCTAGGCTTTCGTTGATGGCTTCGATCACCTTGCATTTGTTTTCATGACCGGCACGCGCGTGGCGCGGCGTGCGCGCATCCTTGTCTTGTTCGGCACGCTGTTGCTGGCTTGTGGCACGGTCCTGGCTGCCACCCACCCTGGCCAGGCCGAACTGGTGCGCGAGGTGGTGCGCGACACGGGCAAGGATGCGGCTGCACTCAACGCGCTGCTCGACGGCGCGGTGCGCCAGCAGAGCATCCTTGACGCCATCAGCCGTCCGGCCGAGGCCAAGCCCTGGCGCGATTACCGGCCGATCTTCCTCACCGCGCAGCGCATCGACGGCGGCGTTGCGTTCTATCGTGCGCACCGCGCCTTGCTCGAGCAGATCGGGCGGCAGTACGGCGTGGCGCCGCAATACATCGTGGCGATCATCGGCGTGGAAACCAGTTACGGCGGTAACACCGGTCGCTACAAGGTGCTTGATGCGCTGGTGACGCTGGGGCTGTACTACCCGCCGCGTGCGAAGTTCTTCCGCGAGCAGTTGAAAGAGCTGCTGGAGATGCCCGACAACCACCTGGCCGGGCCGCTGGATACGCTCACCGGTTCCTACGCCGGGGCGCAGGGCTGGGGCCAGTTCATGCCCACCAGCATCCGCGATTTCGCCGTCGACGCCGATGGCGACGGGCGCATCGACATGCGCAATTCGCTGCCGGACATCTTTGCCAGCGTGGCGAACTATTTTGCCAAGCACGGTTGGGTCAGCGGTGGCCCGGTCGCTGCCCGCGCGCAGCCGGACGCTGCCCCGCGCGCCATCACCGTCAAGGACGCCACGCCGCAATGGCCGCTGGAGCAACTCATGGCCTGGGGCTATGCGCCGCTGCAGGCGTTTGATCCGGGACTGATGAGCAGCCTGCAGACGCTGCAGGGCGAGCAGGGTGTCGAATACTGGTTCACCTTCCAGAACTTCTACGTCATCACCCGCTACAACCGCAGCCCGCTGTATGCGCTGGCGGTGCAGCAACTGGCCACCGCCATCAGCGACGGCGTGGCCGCGGCGGACGCCGCGCAGTGAGGCGTCTGCTGCTGCTGGCAACGGTGGCGATTGTCACTGGGAGCTTGGTCGGTTGTGGCAGCCAGCGCGCACGCCCGGCGCATGGCGCGTCCGCGCCGCGGCATGCCGGCAGTGCGACCACGGACAAGGCGCCGGTGGGTTGGCGTGACGACACCAGCCGTCCGCAATCGAGCCGTTACCGTGACACCCGCGACAGCGTTCCGGGTGGCCCGCCGCCGGACCTGAGCAAGTTGCCCGAGCCGGTCCCCAGGGTCGAGCCGCGGGCGCTGTATGGCAACAAGTCGCCCTATACGGTGCTGGGCCAGTCCTACCGCGTGTTGCCCAGCGCGCGCGGTTACGTCGAGCGCGGCATTGCCTCGTTCTACGGCAACAAGTTCCACGGTTACAAGACCTCCAGCCTGGAGGACTACGACATGTACGCCTACACCGCCGCCAGCAAGACCCTGCCGCTGCCAAGCTACGCGCGGGTGACCAACCTGGAGAACGGCAAGAGCGTGATCGTGCGCGTGAACGACCGCGGGCCGTTCCACGAGAACCGCGTGATCGACCTGTCCTACGTCGCGGCGGTGAAGATCGGCGTGTGGCCCAAGGGCACCGGGCTGGTGGAGGTGCGTGGCATCGACCCGAGCGGCGGCAATGCGGAACTGCCGCCGCCGCCGACGGTCACAACCTCGCGTCCGGGCATTTACCTGCAGGTTGGCGCGTTCTCCGATGTGGCCAATGCCGAACGGGTAGCCGCGCGCCTGCGCCAGGCCAACTTCGCACCGGTGCAGGTGATGCAGGTCGACATCAACGGCAAGCAGGTGCGGCGTGTGCGCGTGGGTCCGTTGGCCGACGTGGCACGCGCGGACGAAGTGACTGCACGCATCGAGGACATGGGCCTGCCGCGTCCGCAGGTCGCAGTAGACTGAGCGGGTTTTTTTGGCGCTTGGCGCCACCTCTTCCACCCCGCGCGGCTTTGCGTCGCGCCCGAGTAAATGGATTGCCATCACGATGAATGTTTTTCGCAGCGCCCTTGTTCCGCTTGCCGTCGCCGCACTGCTTGTCGGTGCCGCGCTGGCACAGACGCCGCCACGTCCGGTCGTGCCGCGCCCGGTCGTACCGGACGCGCCAGTGCCGCCGCCGCCGGATGTCGACGGCAAGAGCTGGGTGCTGATGGATTACGCCACCGGCCAGATCCTGGCCAGCAAGGACCCGGACGCGCGCCTGGAACCGGCCTCGATCACCAAGATCATGACCGACTACGTGGTCTCCGCCGAAGTCGCCAACGGCAAGATCCACATGACAGATCCGGTGACCATCAGCGAGAACGCGTGGCGTGGCGGTGGTGCCAGCACCGACGGTTCGACCAGTTTCCTCAAGCTCAACAGCCAAGTGCCGCTCAAGGACCTGTTGTACGGGATGATCATTCAGTCCGGCAATGACGCGGCCATCGCCCTGGCCGAGCACACCGCAGGCTCCGAGCCGGCCTTTGCCGGGTTGATGAACGCCTATGCCAAGCAATTGGGCATGGTCAACTCCAACTTCATGAACGCCTCGGGCTATCCGGTAGCCAATCACTACACCAGCGCCCATGACGTGGCGATCCTGTCGCGCGCGTTGATCCACGATTTTCCCGAGGACTACGCGATTTCCGCGATCAAGGATTTCGAGTGGAACGGCATCAAGCAGCACAACCGCAACACACTGCTGTGGCGCGATCCCAGCGTGGACGGCATCAAGACCGGGCACACCTCCGGCGCCGGCTACTGCCTGGCCGCCTCGGCCAAGCAGGGCGACGCGCGCATGATCGCCATCGTGCTGGGTGCCAGCAGCGAGAAGGCGCGCGCCGATTCGGCCATGGCCCTGCTCAGCTACGGCTTCCGCTTCTACGAAACGCACAAGCTGTATGACGCGAGCAAGCCGCTGGCCACCCCGCGGCTGTGGAAGGGCGCCAGCAACACCTTGCCGCTGGGCGTGGCCGAAGACGTGCTGGTCACCGTCAAGCGCGGCGAATATGACAAGCTCAAGGCGACCATGGACATTCCCGCCACGTTGATCGCGCCGTTCAAGAAAGGCCAGCAGGTCGGTACGCTGCGCATCACCCTGGACGGCAAGCCGGTGCAATCGGTCCCGCTGATCGCGCTGGACGAGGCGCCGCAGGGTGGATTCTTCTCGCGCCTGTGGGATTCGATCCTGCTGTGGTTCCACAGCTCCAAGAGCACCAGCGTGCCGGTCGCGGCGGGCAAGTGATGGCTCCGGTGGACTTCAGCCAGGCGCAGGCCGCAGGCAAGGGCTTCCAGTTTCCCGGCCAGTTCGAGATCACCGCCGTGGGCAGCGCCAGTGCCAACCTGCCCGAGGTGGTACCGCAGCTGCTGGAGGGCGCCGGGCTGAAGGTGATTCGCGAAAGTGTGCGTCACCGTCATTCCGGCGCCGGCAATTACGTGTCGGTCACCGTCACCGTCCACTGCGATAGCCGTGAACAGTACGAAGCCGCGCACCATGCGTTGCGGGCGAATGCGGATATCCGCTACACATTGTGAAAGCCGGGGAATAGGGAATGGGGAATAGGGAATCGAAAGAGCGGTCATTCCATTGGCCGACGTTGCGATCAATCGCCGCCACGTCGTGATCAACCGAGCATCAATAAATCACTGCCATCTGTCATTTGCTCCAATCCCTTTGCCGACTTCGAACGCCCCCGTGGCCCCCGATTCCCGATTCCCCATTTCCGATCCCCGGCCGGTGAACATTCGCCGGCTCGGTCGTCAGCCGTATCTGCCGACCTGGCAGGCGATGAGCGCGTTCACCGACAACCGCGTGGCGATGACGGTGGATGAGTTGTGGCTGCTCGAGCACGAGCCGGTGTTCACCCTCGGTCAGGCGGGCAGGATGGAGCACGTTCTGGCGCCAGGCGACATCCCGGTGATCCCGGTGGATCGGGGCGGGCAGGTGACCTACCACGGGCCGGGCCAGGTGGTGGCCTA
>JBDTIE010000247.1:0-4272 GCA_039936515.1 Rhodanobacter sp.
TGACATCGCCGACCGCATCTTCACCCCGCGCGCGGATCTGCCCGAGGGCGTCAATCGCGTCCCGCTGCGCACCGTGCGCGCCAACCACGTGCCGGCACTGGCACCACTGTCGGTGCTGCAGGGCGTCGACCACGCGCGCCTGCAACTCAACGTCGAGGAATGCCTGGCCCATCGCGAGACGTTGCGTGCCACCAACGGGCTGGCGGAAAAGCTGCGCCGCGTGTTCCAGCGCGCCAGCGAGTTGCCACCGCCTGAAGATCCGGAGCTGGCCTTGTATGGTGGTGGTTTCCTGTCCAGCGCCGACAAGCTGCTGCTGGCGCGGGTGCGCGCCACGCCGCCCGGGCAGCTGGGCAACGGCACGTTTGCGTTTGGCGATGTGCGCTATGCGGAACTGTTGTTCCGCTACTGTGCGCGCAACTGGCCGGAAACGCTCGACGCCGACGAGACCGCGCGCTGGAACGCCTTCCGCGCCGCCCGCCTGACTCGCCACACCGCGCTCACCGTGCTGACGCTGCATGACTACTTTGCGCGCCTCGACGCGCTGCGCGTGGATCCGCTGGCGCAGGACAAGTTGCCGCTGCTGGATCAACTGCAGGCGTGGGGCGAACAGCTGGCCAACGGCCTGCCAGAAGCCTGATCAGGATCGTCATGTCCAACGCCTATTTCACCGCCGCCACGTTCCGCTTCCTGCGTGCGCTTGATCGCCACAACGAGCGTGACTGGTTCCACGCGCACAAGGCCGACTACGAGCGCCACGTGCGCGAGCCTTTCCTGCAGCTGATCGCCGACCTCGATGCGCCGCTCAAGGCCATCAGCCCGCACTACGGCGCCGACCCGCGCAAGAACGGCGGCTCACTGTTCCGCATCTACCGTGACACGCGTTACTCCAACAGCAAGTTGCCATACAAGCCGTGGCAGGGCGCGCGCTTTGCGCACGTGCGCCGGCGCGAGATCCAGGCCCCGTCGTTCTACCTGCATATCCAGCCCGGCGACTGCTTTGCCGGCGGCGGCCTGTGGCACCCGGAACCGGATGCGCTCAAACACATCCGCGAATTCCTGGTCGCCAACCCGGCGGCATGGAAACGCGCGGTGCATGGCAAGGGCTTTGCCGCGCACCTGCAGCTGGGTGGGCAGGCGCTGACGCGGCCGCCGCGCGGGTACGATCCGGCCCACCCGTTGATTGACGATCTCAAGCGCAAGGACTTCGTCGCGTCAGCCGGCTTCACCCAGGCGCTGGCGTGTTCCACCGAACTGTTGCCGTGGGCGGTGGCCACCTTCAAGCACGCCGCGCCGCTGGTGGATTACCTGTGCGCAGCGCAAGAACTGGAATTTTGATCTGACGCCCCGCGTCGGGCTCACGCCTTGGCGAAGGGAAACGCCAACACATCGGCTATGGCATCGGTGCCGGCCATGCACATCAGCAGGCGTTCGATGCCCAGCGCCACGCCGGCACAGTCGGGCAGGTCATCCAGCGTCGACAGCAGGCGTTCGTCCAGCGGCAACTCACGCTGGCCTCGTGCCAGGCGGCGGGCATTGTCGGATTCGAAGCGTCGACGCTGTTCTGCCGCGTCGTTCAACTCGTGGTAGCCGTTGGCCAGCTCGTGCCGACCCAGATACAGCTCGAAACGCTCCGCCAGCGGTGGCTCACCGGGTCGGATGCGTGCCAGCGCGCACTGCGTGGCGGGGTAATCGTGGACGACAGTGATGCGATTGCGCGCAAACTCGGGCTGGATGCGGTGGGTCATGAGCAGGTCCAGCCAGTCATCAATGCTCAGGCCTGCCGGGTCGATGTGCTGCTCGACCAGCAGCGCCTGCAGCTCGGCCACGGTTGCACTCTGCGGGTCGACGGCCAAGGCATCCACGAACAACTGGCGATAACTGGTCACCAGCACATCGGCGTGTTGATGCACTTGCGCCAACGCGGCCTGCACCAGCTCGATGGTTTCGTGCAGCAGGCGCTGGTGGTCCCAGCCCACGCGATACCACTCGAGCATGCTGAACTCCGGATTGTGCCGGCCCCCCGCCTCGCCATTGCGAAACACTCGCCCCAGTTCGTAACAGTCGCCCACACCATCGGCCAGCAGGCGCTTGAGCGGATACTCCGGCGACGTACGCAGCCAGCGCTCAGCCGCACCGGCATCGACGTGACCGCTGAAGGTGGTGCTGAAGCCCTCGATATTCGGCTCGGTATTGCCAGCGGCCGACAGGATCGGCGTCTCCACTTCCAGCACGCCGCGCTCGTGGAAAAAATCACGCACCTGTCGATACAGCCCGGCACGCAGGCGCAACGCGGCGATGCGCGATCCGGACACCTGCTCAGCCGTGCTCGTGGCGCGCAAGCAGCGCCAGCAGCTGCGCTTCGTCCCATACCGGCACGTCCAGTTCGCGTGCCTTGTCGAGCTTGGAGCCGGCCGCTTCGCCGGCGACGACAAAGCTGGTTTTCTTCGACACCGAGCCAGACACCTTGGCGCCCAGCGCTTCCAGCTGCGCCTTGGCCTGTTCGCGCGTCAGTCCCTGCAAGGTGCCGGTGAGCACGGCGGACTGGCCTTCCAGCGGCAACGCCGCAACCTCTACCTGCGCCGGGATGGCGGCCAGCAGGCGACGCATGGCGACCTCGTCCGCGCGCAACTGTGCAAGCTGCCCGGGCTTGGTCACGTGGGCTTGCAGATGCCGTGCCGCAGCCGCAGGCAGGCCGGCGGCCTGCCATGCCTCGACATCGGCGGCGAGCACTGCGTCCAGATCGGCAAAGTGCTCGGCCAGCGTGGCGGCGCGGCGATCACTCAGCTGCGGGATTCGTCCACCACCGAGCAGCGTCTGCAGTCCAAGCTGGTCGCGCAGGCGCGGCGACGGCGCGGTCTCATCCGCACAGCGCACGCCGGCGGCAAGCAGCGCGTCCACTGCCTGCCGGTTGCCCGGTTGCACGAAAAACGCGGCGATGGCGTGTGCGACCGTGTCGCCGATATCCGGCAACAGGCGCAACAGCGATGCCGGCGTGGTACGCACGATGTCCAGTCGCCCCAGCCATGTCGCCAACGTCCGCGCGGTGCTTTCGCCGATGTGCATGATGCCCAGCGCAAACAGGAACCGTGCCAGCGTGGTGTTACGGCTGGCGTCGATGGCGCCCACCAGGTTTTCTGCCCAGCGCGTGGCGACCTTGCCACGCTTGACGGTTTCCGGCGTGGTGCCGTCGCGCTCGTCGATCGCCTGCTTCATGGCGACGAAGCGCTCGACGGTGAGCGCATACAGGTCTGCCGGCGAGCTGACGTAGTCCAGCTCGACCAAGGCGTCGACGTAGCGCTCGCCCAGGCCGTCGATATCCATGGCGCGGCGCGAAGCAAAGTGGATCAGTGCCTCCTTGCGCTGCGCCGGACACACCAGCCCGCCGGAACAGCGCCACGCCGCAGCGCCCTCCTCGCGCACCAGCGTCGAGTTGCACACCGGACATTGCGCCGGCATGTGCCAGGCGCGCGTACGCGGCCGGCGCAGGTCGGGCATGACCCGCACGACCTCCGGGATGACGTCACCGGCGCGGCGCACGATCACCGTGTCACCCACGCGCACGTCCAGCCGCGCGATCTGATCGGCATTGTGCAGCGTGGCATTGGTGACGGTGACACCGGCGACCTGCACCGGCGCCAATCGCGCCACGGGGGTGGCGGCGCCGGTGCGGCCGATCTGGATCTCGATGGCCTCCACCGTGGTGGTCTGTTCCTGCGCCGGAAACTTGTGGGCGATGGCCCAGCGCGGCGCGCGCGAGACAAAACCCATCGCGCGCTGCAAGGCGTAATCGTCGAGTTTGTACACCACCCCGTCGATGTCGTACGGCAGCACGTCGCGACGCTCGCCAATGCGCCGGAAGTACGCCAGCAGCTCGTCCAGGCCGCAGGCCAGGCCGACCTCCGGCGATACCGGGAGGCCCCACTCGCGCAGTTGCCGCAACGTCTGTGAATGCGTCGGTGGCAGCTCGCCACCTTCCACCACGCCCACGGCGTAGGCAAAGAAGCTCAGCCGTCGGCGCGCGGTGATGGCCGGGTCGAGTTGGCGCAGCGAGCCAGCCGCGCCATTGCGCGGGTTGGCCAGCGGCTTGTCGCCGCGTGCGCGGGCGCGCTCGTTGAAGGCCTCGAAATCCCGGCGCAGCATGATCACCTCACCGCGAACCTCCAGCACCGCCGGCCAGCCCTCGCCGCGCAGACGCAGCGGGATGGCACGGATGGTACGCACATTGGCGGTGACGTCCTCGCCCGTCTCGCCATCGCCGCGCGTGGCACCGCG
>JBDTIE010000248.1:0-13406 GCA_039936515.1 Rhodanobacter sp.
ATGAGGTCGCCAACGGCCCAATGTCGCCGCTGATGTCGCCGTCGGCCACCAGCTTCTGCACTTGTATTTCATTCATCAACAGCGGTGCCGCCTGCTGCAACGCATATTCGGTCATGCCATGGCGCAGCGGCCGTCTCGTCAGCCTGCGCCCCGTGGCGTCCACAAAATACGGAAACTCCAGTTGCGTGCCATCGGTGGAGAGCAGTGCAATGAAAAAGTTGTTCGCTTGCAGCAGCGCGCCGACAACCGCGTGCACGCGCTGGTAGAACTGGGCCTCGTCGATATCGGCGGTAGCCAGCTGCGCGAGCTGGAACAGCGTCGCTTGCAGGCGTTCGGCGCGTTGGCGCTCAAGTACTTCCTGCTGCAGTCCTTCGTTGGCATCCGCCAGTTCGCGCGTGCGCAAGCGCACACGGGACTCCAATTCGTCCTTGCTTTCCTTGCGCTCGAGCGCGGTCAACACGTGGTTGGCGACGAATTCGAGCAGCGAGCGGTCCTCTGGCGTGTAGACGTTGTGTCGCGCACCGTAGCTTTGCACCACCAGCGCACCGCGCACACGGCCATCGCGCAGCATGGGCACGCCCAGCCAATCCGCACTGGGAGGGCCGAGGGTCACCAAAGCGCCATTGGCCTGCGACAACAGTTGCGCATAGTCGCCCATCAGCGGTCGGCCACTCGTCAATACGTGCCAGGTCGCTGAATCGCGCACATCTTCCAGCGACTCTTCGGCCTGCATTTCCCCGGACGTGTCCGCTTCATCCGCGTAGTAGATGAAGCGCAATGTGCCCTGCTCGACGTCACTGCGCACGATGAAGAAGTTCTCGGCGTACATGAGCGTACTGATGACGCGGTGCAAACCCTGCAGCATCTGCGGCATGTCGAGCGCGGAACCGGCCAGGTCGGAGATGGCAAACAGCGCGCGCTGCAGGTGCTCGGACCGCTCCAGTTGCCGATGCGAATCGTGCAGGTCCAGCAGCTTGATGGCGTGGTACAGCCGACGCACGGCCAGCGGCATCTGCGACCCCAGCGCGGCAAGCACCTGGCGCCCGTCTGCAGCTTCAGGCAAATACAGCAGCAAGGTAACGCGCTCATAGTCCAGCAGTCGCACGGCCGCCAGCGTGCCGCGCTGGGCAAAACCATCGGTGGTTCGCAGCGCAGCGGACACCACGCCCATCGCCTCGGTGTCAGGTGCTTCGTCCGCGGTGCAGTGGTAGCCGCTGCCCGCGGATCGAGGCCAGCACACTGCCGCCCGTGTGCCAGCGCAGCGCGCTTCCACCAGCTCGACCAGCAGCGCGCCCACCTGCGCTGGCGTCGACGCATCAACCAAGTGGGCAAACCACTGGATCTGCGCGGTATCGGTGGCCGTCGGCGCGGCAAATTGGAAGGCTGGAGTCATGTCAGGCAGGGCGGTCTTTGCATTCCACGGCGCACTGGGCATCGCCAAGGCGACAATGTAGTCGAGTGGGAAGCATCAAAACGTCGAATCCTCCAGTTCGTCCTGATCAAGCAAGGAATCGGCCAGACACGCGACAACTTGAGCTGTGACGCTTGCTGCGCCAGATAGAATGGCAGGTCCTGCCACGATGTTGCCATGCTTGACGACGCCACCAAAGAGATAATCCGCGCCGCCTATGCCCGCTTGAAGACTGGGCTGCCAGGCTTCCGCGCGCGCGCTTCTCAGGGACGGATGATCGCCGAAGTGGCCAAGGCGTTGGCACGCCAGGGCGGGGTGGCCGCCATTGAGGCCCCCACCGGCACCGGCAAGTCCATGGCCTATCTCATTGCCGGCGTCGCGGTGGCGCGCGCGCAGAAGAAGAAGCTGCTGATTGCCACCGCAACCGTCGCCCTGCAGGAGCAACTGGTACAGCGCGATATCCCGTTGTACCTGCAGCTCAACGCGATCGCGGCGAAAGTGGCACTGGCCAAGGGTCGCGGCCGCTATCTGTGCCCGCGCAACCTGTTGATGGCGCGCAACAGCGTGGACGACAGCGCCCAGCTCGGCCTGGGCCTGGACACTGATCTCGCGCTATGGGCCAAACCACCGCAGCCGCGCGACAAGCAGGCGCTGGCGCGACTGGGACAGTCCTTTGATGCCGGCGAGTGGAACGGCGACATGGACAACGCGCCCGAAGCGGTGAGTGACCTGCTGCGGCCGATGCTGACCACCAGCGCGGGCGGCTGCACCGGGCGCAAATGCGCGCAGTTCATGATCTGCCCGTTCTTTTCCGCGCGCCGCGCCGTGGATGACGCGGACATCATCGTCGCCAACCAGGACCTGGTGCTGGCGGACCTCACCATGCCCGGCGAACAGGCAAGCGATGGCGTCCAGGCGTGGGGGGGCGTGATCCTGCCGCGCCCGGATGAAACCCTCTACATCTTCGACGAGGGCCACCACGTACCCGCCAAGGCGATCGCCCGTGGCGCGGCGGAGGTTTACCTGGGCGCAAGTGCGCGGCAACTGGGCCGACTCGGCCGACAGGTGCACGCGGCCTACTCGCTCACCGACAAGCAAGCACTGGGCAAGCTTGGCCTGGACCAGGGCGATGCGAAGCTGCAGGAACTTGGCCAGGCGCTGGAAGAACTCGAGCGCGCCATCCGCCTGGCCTGGTTGCCCGACCCCAAGGACAAGGAACCGATGTTTCGCGGCTCGCTCGGCGAGCTGCCCGCAACCTGGATTGACCACGCGCGCGCGCTCAACCTTGGCACGACCGAGGTGTTGCGCTGGATCAGCGCCGTGCGCCGCGCCGTGGTGGAAATGACCGACGGCGGCCCGACCCAGGAAGCCCTGTCACGGGAACTGGGCATCGCGCTGGAGCGCATCGGCAAGCAGGCATCCTGCTGGAAGGCGTGGGCCAGCGACGACGTGGGTGATGGTCCACCCATGGCCCGCTGGGTCACGTTGGCGGCAGACCAGCAACTGGTGTGCCACGCCTCGGCGGTGTCGGCCGGCGAATTGTTGCGCAGCGTGCTTTGGGGCAATGCCAGTGGCGTGGTATTGACCTCCGCCACGCTCAGCGCCGGGGGCAACTTCCGCGGTTTCGCCGATGCCGTTGGTCTGCCCGACGACGCGGTGACGCTCAGCCTGCCCTCGCCGTTCGACCTCACCGCGCAGGCGCGGCTGGAAGTGCCCTTGATGCGCACGCTGCCGGACGCACGCGAAGCACATGCCGACGAAATCAGCGCCTGGCTTGCGGACAACCTGGACTGGAGTGCCGGCAACCTGGTGCTGTTCACCTCGCGCGCGAAACTCGAGCGCGTGCTGCAGAAGCTGCCGATCGCGCAAGTGCGCAAGGTCCGCGCGCAAGGTTCATTGGGCAAGTCGCAACTGGTGGCCGAGCACTGCGCTGACATCGAGGCCGGCAAGGGCAGCACACTTTTCGGTCTGGCCTCGTTTGGCGAGGGCCTGGATCTGCCTGGCAGGCTGTGCGAGACCGTCGTGATCACGCAACTGCCCTTCGCCGTGCCGACCGATCCGGTCGGCGCCACCTACGCCGAATGGCTGGAATCGCGCGGCCGCAACCCTTTCGTCGAAGTCAGCGTGCCGGAGGCCACGCGCTTGCTCACCCAGTATTGCGGACGCCTGATTCGCAACGAGACCGATCACGGCCGCATCGTGCTGCTGGACCGGCGCGTGGTGACCAAGCGCTACGGCAGCGGCATGCTACGCGCGTTGCCGCCGTTCCAGCGCATGATCGAACCTGCATGACAATCCGGACCGGGGCTATCCATGATCATCCGCCAGCGTGATTGCCCGCTGCAGCCGTGGAGGAACGGTCTGGGGCGCACGCGGGAAATAGCCGTCCAGACTTCCCCCGCCGCTGCCGGCTTCCGTTGGCGCGTCAGCGTCGCCGAAGTTGACGGCGCCGCTCCGTTCTCGATATTTCCCGGCATCGACCGAAGCATCGTGCTGCTTGAAGGCGCCGGCTTCAACATGACGCTGGACGGCATGCGGCAACACGCGCTGACCAGCGCATTCAGTCCATTCGCCTTTGCCGGCGAAGCGCGCGTGGAGGTCACCCTTGTCGGCGGTCCAACGCGTGATTTCAACTTGATGACCCGCCGCAGCGAAGTTTGCGGCGCGCTGCGGGTGTGGCGCGAACCGGGCACGCGCGTCATGCCAGCGGCCGCAGTGCTGGTGTATTGCGCCTGCGGCAGTGTCGCTACCCCCAACGGCCAGCTGCAGGCCGGCGATGCCTGGCGCCCGCGCACGCTTGCCGGCGCCACCGTCGTGCTTGGTGCAGACGCTGTTGCCCTGGCCGCGCTGGTCGAGCCGTGCATTGGCTGAACGCATCACTGCGCCGCTTGCGTTACAGTGCGCGCGCATCCATCCGTGAGGCATCGACATGATCACTTTTCTGCTGTGGCTGTTGCTCCTGGTGGTGTGCTGGCCATTCGCGCTGCTGGCCCTGGTGCTGTATCCGCTGGTCTGGCTGGTGTTGTTGCCGTTGCGATTGTTGGGCATCACCTTCACTGCCGTGTTTGCCCTGCTCGCCGCCGTGCTCATGCTGCCTGCGCGGGTACTCCGCGGTCGTCCGGCCTGAACGCGGGAAAACAAACCGCGCCACGCGCCCGAAGGGGCTAGAAACCCTGCACCTTTGCAGCGTGCAGACGCGCGGCCTGGGCGCGAACAAGCGGGTGTGACAAGAATTTCGCCACTCGACTGGCGCTGGCGGCCGTGACGCCATCGATACGTTGCCACTGGGTGACGCTGCGCGCACTCAGAGTGCGCCAATCGTCCGCTCCCAGTTTCACCTCCGCTGGCGCGCCCAATGCCATCAGCCATTGCACCGGCGGTCGCTGCCGGGCAACGGCAACCGCCTGCGCCAGCAATCGTGCCCGCGCCGGAGTGAGCTGCGGAATCTGGCTCAGCCGCTGCTGCGTCAGATCCATCCAGTCAAGCAGGTCGCGCACCGCGCCAGCGTCGATCAGCGCCTGCCATGTGTCCCGGCTGACACCATCCAGTTGGAGGCCTTGCTTGCCGCCGAGCCACTGCAAGCGCGCGAGAAACTGCTGCTCGCAACCAGCCGTGGCCTGCCAGCAACTCCAGGCATGATGCGCGCGTTGATCTGGCGCGGTCACCGCTACTCGCCGTTCTGCGCGCCACGCCACCGACTGCAGGCGCGGGACGGTCAGTCCGGCCAACACCACTTCGACCTGATCGCCGGGACGGATGTCCATTTGCTGCCAGCGCCGCAGCGAGCCGACACTCACGCGCTGCACCCGATGATCGTCCAGTTGCACCGGACGCAGTTCCAGCACCGGGGTGATGCGGCCGCTGCGACCTACGGTAAACGTTACCGCCCGCACCTGCGCCAGCGCCGAAGCGGCCGGATACTTCCATGCCACCGCCCATGCCGGCGGTTGTGCCCGCCAGCTGCGCGCGGGCGGCCGGTGGCCCTGGCGCACTACGGTGCCGTCCGCGGCAAACGGCAGGGCGTGCCGGTACCACCTTTCACGCCAGCGCTGCACCTCGGCGACGCTGCTGACAGGCTGGGTCAAACTTGCGCTGTCCTGCAGACCCATCCTGCGCAACCCCGCCAGGCGCTGGGCGATATCCGCCGAACCGTCGGGCCAATCCCACACGAACAAGCCGATGCGCTGCGCGGTGGCGGCATCCAGCGTCGAGCGCGCCAGCGCGCCGGCCACGGCAGATCGGGCGTTCGCCCCGCCGTCGCGCGCCTGCACGTGGTCAGGCAGGCGCCAGTACAACTCGCCTTGCAACACCACCCGTGGTGGCGCGTGTGTCAGGCGCTGCGGGATGGCGGCAATGCGCGTCGCTTTGGCCGTCCAGTCACTGCCGCGCAGGCCATCGCCGCGACTGACCGCCTGACGCAGACGACCATTCACGTACAACAGCGTCACCGCCACGCCGTCGGCCTTGGGTTGCACCCACAGGTCGGTATTGCCGCGCACGCGCATCCATTGTCCCAGCGCGGCGGCGTCGGGCACTTTGTCCAGCCCGGTCTGCACGACCGGCGCACGCGTGGCACCACCCGCGTCGCCCAGATGTGCCGGCATCGGCGGTGCCTGCTCTGGAAAGCAGGCGCGCCAACGCGATAGCTGGCGCAAAGCCTGGTCGTAGACCGCGTCGTCCACTGGCGACTGGCCCTGCACACGGTAGGCATGATTCCAGGCGTCCACGCGTGCAGTCAGGGCGATCAACTCCTGCCGCGCCTGCGTCGGCATCCACGGCGGGCAGTCACTGCTGCGCGCTGCACCGGTGGCGGCGAAGAGTGCAACCATCAGCAGCAGCAAGACATCTCGACGATCCATCGCGCATCCCGTCCTTGCAGAGCGTCGCAAGCTACTGCGCGAAAGATCTGCGCGACAGACGCGCACGGCGGCGTCAGACGTAGGTGATGACGGCCACGGTGTGTCGGCTCAAGACCCGGAAGCAAGCGCTGCGACAAAGTCCACACGGGTTTGCCCACACGACACGCCGTCGACACCAAAGCGGTGTTCCACGATCATCCCGCTGCCATCGTGTGCAATCGCCACCACGGTGCTGGCGCGCGTGCCGTATTCGTGGCCGCGGATAAACGCCGGCGACAACTGGCGCTCGCGTTCGAGCCCGAACCCGGTGTCCGGCAACTGCGCGTCCGACGCAACGTGCTCGTCTCGCAACCCGACGAGCAACGCCAGTGGATCGGCGCCGCCATCGGCCAACCACGCATGCAGTTGCGCGTCCAGCGCGCACACCTTGGGCCATGGCGTGTCGAGATCGGCGTTGGACAGCGCATGCACACCGTGGTCGAGCGGTCGCCGATGCGGCTGCGGATGGTTGCCGACCAGCCAAGCCTCCTGCGCGTCGAACAGCAACAGGTTGAACGGCCCATAGGCCGCCGCGTCGTCCACCAGCTTGTCGCTGTGCGTCGCGGCACTGCCAGCGTCCGCCAGGTAGTCACCCACCAGCAGGCCACGTGACTGCGTGCCCATCGACGCAGGAGTCCGCACGTTGGTGACCACCGCACAACGACCTTGCGCGGTGACTCCCAGCCACGTGCCGCCAGCACGCAGATCGCGGCCGGCAATCAGCGGCGCGTCATCCCAGCGCGCCAACCCGGCGCTGGGGCGTGCGTGGAACTCGTCGCGATTGCCCACCAGCACCAGGCGCCAGCGCGGGTGCACGTTCCAGGCAAATGCAATCAGGCACATGACTTGCGTCCACTTGCGGTGACCACGGCGCGCTCGCCTGTGAGAGGGCTTGAGCATAGAGCCTTGTCACCGCCAGCCGCACGACTGCGCCGGTGCGTGCCGGCAGCACGCATCTCGCTACCGCCGCGCCGCTCGGGGATAATCGGCGGATGCACCTGCCTGACCGCTTTTCCCGCGCCGTGCTTTGCCCCTGCCTGCTCGCCGTCACACTTGGCGGCTGGAGCGCGCCGGGCGTTGCGCAAACGCAAACCACGCAGCAGGCACAGGCGAAGAAGCAGTTGCGCGACGTGCACAACAAGATGGAAGCGCTGGGCAAGCAGCAGGCCGACACCGCCGCGCGGCGCGACAGCTTCAATGCCGAGCTGGCACGTAAAGCCGAAGCCGTCAGCCGCGCCGCCCGCGCACTGCGCGAAACCGACGCGGCCATAGCCGCCGGCAGTGAACAGCTCTCGCAGTTGCAGCGCCAGCGCAGCGACCTGCAAGCCCATCTCGCCGGCCAACGCCAGGCCATCGCCGAGCTGCTGCGCGCGACTTATGCGCTGGGCCGCAGTTCGGATCTGCGGCTGCTGCTGGGCGACGAGGATGTAGCGCGCATTTCCCGTGCACTGGTGTACTCGACGTATTTCCAGCGCGACCGCATCCAGCGCGTGCGCAAGCTGATGACGGACCTGGCGACCTTGCAGCAGGTGGAGGAAGACATAACCGCCAGACAGCAGGCGCTGCAGGCCGCCCGTGCCGAGCGCGCGCAGCAGGCCGGCAAGCTGGGCGCCGAGCGTGCCGCGCAGCAGAAGCTGGTGGCGCAGGCCAACGCGCAATACCAGGACCAGGCCGCACAGCTGGCTGCGCTCAAACACGACGCGCAGGCTTTGGACAGCCTGGTTGCCACCTTGCAGAAAGCGATCGACGCGGCCGCGCGCGAGGAACGCGCGAAGGCCGAGGCCTCGCGCGCCGCCGCGGCACGCGAGGCCGCCCGCTCGCCGCGGTCGACCCGCAAACTGCCGCCTCCGCCGGCGCCGGACATCGGCAGCGCCCGCGCCAACATCCGCGGCAACCTGCCTTGGCCGGCCAGCGGCGCGGTCACAACCTACGGCAACGGCGTGCTGATCAAGGCCGACGGCGGCGCCGACGTGCACGCGGTGGCACGCGGCAAAGTCATCTACGCCGGATTCCTGCGAGGTTACGGCCTGCTGGTGATCCTCAACCACGGCGACGGCTGGATGAGCATGTACGGAAACAACGAGGCACTGCTGCACAAGGTGGGCGACCAGGTGGATGCCGGCACCGTACTGGGCACCGCCAGCCCGCCCACGGGCATCAACACTGGCGCGTACTTCGAGCTGCGGCAGAACAACAAGCCGGTGGACCCGCGACGCTGGCTCAGTACCCGCAAATGAGCGATCAGCGCACACTGGCGCCGCGGCCGCGTTCACATGGACGTCGCCCGCATGCGGCTGTGATGACCATCTTTCCCTGCGCCGACGATCCGCACGGCGCGCAGTACGGAGCCCGTTGCATGCGTTCTATCCCTTGTGCCCGCCGCGCCACGTGGCTGGCGGTCATGCTGGCACTGGTCATCGCACCCGCTGCCGCACAGACATCCGTGCCGGCCACCACCGCCAGCGCGACGGCGCCGGCAATGGCCGCGTCCGTCGCCGGTGGCGATCCGGTCGACATGGACGACATCCGCAATTTCAGCCGCGTATTCGAGGTGGTGCGCCAGGCGTATGTGGAGAAGGTGGACAACAAGACGCTGATGACGGCGGCGATCACCGGCATGCTCAGCGGGTTGGACCCGCACAGTGAATATCTGGACAAGGAAGGTCTCGCCCAACTCGCCGAGGACACCACCGGCCAGTACAGCGGGCTGGGCATCGAGGTGTTGCAGCTCGACGGCGGCCTGCGCATCGTCTCGCCCATCGACGACACTCCTGCCTCGCGCGCCGGCATCAAGGCCGGCGACAACATCGTAAAGATCAACGGCACGCTGGTGGACTCGCGCAACGTTGACAGCATGTTCAAGCAGTTGCGCGGCCAGCCGGGTAGCAAGATCGCGCTGACCATCGTGCACGCCAACAGCAACAAGCTGATCAACCTGAACCTGGTGCGCGAGAACATCGCCATCAGCAGCATCAAGGTACGCGAGCTTGAACCGGGCTACATTTACCTGCGCATCAGCCAGTTCCAGGACGACACCGCCGACGAGCTGACGCGCAAGCTGGCCGCGCTGATCGCCAGCAACGGCCCGCCCAGGGGCGCCGTGCTCGACCTGCGCAACAACCCCGGCGGCCTGCTCACCTCGGCGGTGGCGGTAAGCGACGACTTCCTCGACAGCGGCGTGATTGTCACCACCCGCGGGCGCCTGCAGGACGCCAACATGAGCTTCAACGCGCACCCCGGAGACCAGCTCAAGGCTGCGCCCATGGTGGTGCTGACCAACAACGGCACCGCTTCGGCCGCCGAGATCGTCGCCGGCGCGCTCAAGGACAACCACCGCGCGCTGATCATCGGACAGCGCACTTTCGGCAAGGGCGTGGTGCAGACCGTGCTGCCGCTGGATGCCGAGCACGCGGTGAAACTCACCACGGCGCGCTACTACACGCCCAGCGGCACATCAATCCAGGCCGAAGGCATCAAACCCGACATCGCGCTGGCCGAGCTGACCGTGAACAAGATGGCAAGCGGCCCGGCCCTGATCAGCTCCGAAGCGGACCTGCCCAACCACCTGGCCAACGAGAACGCGCAGACCGGCACCGACATCAACAACGACGGCAGCGTCGCCAGCGGCAAGATCGCCACCAGCGACTATGCGTTGTCACAGGCGTTGAACGTGCTCAAGGGCATGGCGCTGCGCCGGGGCGAGACTGCGCCGCACTGATGTGAGCGGCACCTGCCGCCGCGCGGTCCACGGCACATCCACACCGGCGTGAGCACACTGCGTCGATGCATCACCGCACGCCCAACCTCGCCAAGCTGCCGCACATCCTGATACTCGGCGGCGGTTTTGCCGGCCTTTCCGTTGCGCGCCGGCTGGCTGGCGCCAGCGCCCGGATCACGCTGATCGACCAGCACAACCATCATTTGTTCCAGCCCCTGCTTTACCAGGTAGCAACCGCCAGCCTTGCTGCGCCGTCAATTGCCGCGCCGCTGCGTCACATCCTGCGTCGCCAGCACAACGTCACCGTGCTGCTGGAGCGGGTGGCTGGCGTGGATCTCGCTGCGCGCCAGGTCTGCTGCAGCTCGACGACACTGGAATATGACTATCTGGTCGTTGCCACCGGCAGCACGCCTGCTTACTTCGGGCACGACGCGTGGGCGCGCTTTGCCCCGGCGCTGAAAACCCTGGACGATGCACGCTTGCTTCGCCGCCGCGTGCTGCTTGCGTTCGAACAAGCCGAGCTCGAGGGCGATCCGGTTCGCCGCCAGGCGTGGCTCAATTTCATTGTCGTCGGCGGCGGATCCACCGGTGTCGAGTTGGCAGGCACCCTGATCGAACTGGCCAGGCACACGCTCGCTGGCGAGTTTCGACGCTGCGATCCACACTCGGCCAGCGTGCGTCTGGTGGAGGCCGGACCACGGCTGCTTGCCGGCTTCGCGCCGTCCCTGTCAGACAAGGCCCGTCGACAACTGGAGCACCTGGGGGTGCAGGTACATACCGGCGTGGCGGTCACCGCAATCGATGCCGATGGCGTGAAGCTGGGTGAGCAGCACCTGGCCTCACGCACCGTGTTGTGGGCCGCGGGGGTGGCGGCTTCACCGGTGGGACGGATGTTGGGCACGAGCGTGGACAAGGCCGGCCGCGTGCACGTGCCTGGCGACCTTCGCGTACCCGAACATCCTGAGGTCTTTGTGATCGGGGACCTGGCGCATGTCGAGCAGGCCGACGGCACCCCGGTGCCCGGCGTCGCCCCTGCAGCCAAGCAAATGGGCAAGTATGTGGGCGACGTGCTGCAGGCGCGGCTGGCCGGGCACGACGACCCGGCGCCGTTTCGCTATCGCGATAGCGGCTCGCTGGCCACGATCGGGCGCATGACGGCGGTGGCCCAGTTCGGCAAGCTGAAGATTTGCGGCTTGCCGGCATGGATCATCTGGCTCGTCGCGCACATCTACTTTCTCATTGGTTTCCGCAACCGCCTGGCCGTGATGCTCGACTGGGCGTGGGCGTATTGCAGCCATCAACGCCAAGCCCGCATCATCGGCGGCACGGCCACCGAACCGCGCGAATGACGCGCACATGACGCGCCGCTCCAATGCAAACGGCCCGGTTGCCCGGGCCGTGACTCTTGCTGCCACCACGTGATCGCCAACAAACCGCAGCGAGATCAAGCCGCGGCAAACAAGCCGCGCATCTTCTTCATCGCATTGGCCTCAACCTGGCGGATGCGCTCGGCGGAGACGCCATATTCGTCGGCCAGATCCTGCAAGGTCGCCTTGTTGTTGTCGTCCAGCCAGCGACGCTGGATGATGTTCCGCGACCGCTTGTCCAGGTGGCTCAATGCATCGGTCAACGACTGCATCTGGTTGTCCGCGTAATCCTCATCGGACACGTTGTCGTACGGATCGGCGCCGTCGTCGACCAGAAACGCGGCCGGCGCCGGCTTGGCGTTTTCGTCATCGCTGACCGGCTCGAAGCCGATGTCACGTCCTGACAGCCGCGACTCCATCTCGCGCACGGTCGCTTCGGGCACGCCCAGATCCTTGGCCACGGTGCTCACCTCGGCCGCGTTCAACCAGCCCAGGCGCTTTTTGCTCTTGCGCAGATTGAAAAACAGCTTGCGCTGCGCCTTGGTGGTGGCGACCTTGACGATGCGCCAGTTCTTGAGGATGAACTCGTGCATCTCGGCACGGATCCAGTGCACCGCAAAACTGACCAGGCGCACGCCCTGGTCCGGATCAAAGCGCTTGACCGCCTTCATCAGGCCGATGTTGCCTTCCTGGATGAGGTCGGACAGCTGCAGCCCGTAGCCGCTGTAGCCACGCGCCACATGTACGACGAAGCGCAGGTGTGACATCACCAACTTCTTGGCTGCGGACAGGTCGCCCTCGGCGAGATACTCGCGAGACAACGCCTGCTCATCTTCGGAGCTCAGAACCGGGATGCGATGGACGGCAGAAATGTACGCATCCAGGCTGCCGGCGAGACTGGGCAGCGGATAACTGGCGGTCACCAAAGCCTGGGACATGGATAAGCCTCCTGTGCGGCTAGACATTTTAGCACTCCCGTATTGAGAGTGCTAAAGATCGAAATGGTTCAGATGCCACTGGAACGCCTTCACGTCCATCAGCATTAATGTACTGAATCGTACACTTATCCGGTCGTGTTGTCCAATCAGCAGCGTCCGACACATTGTCGGCGTGCGTGCTTCAAGCGCGGGTGAAATACGCCTTCAGCCGTCAACTTCGGTGCGCAATTCGCGCACGCGTCCGTTGACGATGGCTCGGGCCAGCTCGTCCAGATCCATCTCCGCGGCGCGCTGGCCGCGACGGGTGACGAACAGGCAACGTCCGGACAGCGCGGAAAACCACGCCAGGCGCCGCTGCACGGTCGAGGCTCCGTCGGCATCGACAAATTCGAACCAGCTGCCGAAACGTGCTTCGCGCAAATGCGCCAGGGTGCTCCGGCGGCAGGCTTCAAGTGCGGGATCGAGCGTGCCCGCCGGCGTGTCGTCCGGTTGTGGCTCCGGCGGCAGCAACGGTTCGTGCCGGCGCCGACTGCGGCGCATGGCGCTGGTTTCATCGGCATGTCCGGCGTCAATCAGGGCGTGCGCCATGCGCGTGGCCTCGCTGCCATACAGGCCGATCTGCTGCAGACCGTTTTCCACATCTCGTTGCAATCGTGCCCGATCACCGCCGGGGATGCGCCCGAGCAGTTGATCGGTGATGACCAGCAAAGTGGCGAACAAGCTGCTGCCTTCGCCTTGGCGCAGCAACGCCAGTGCCAATACGTCGGCCCAGGCATCGTCGAACAACGCCCGCAACGGACTGCTGGCCGTGGTGCCAGCCAGGCGTTGCGCCAACAGCTCGCCGGAGCGGCGGCGCGCGCGTTCCAGACGCTCACGCCCGCGCATGGCCTCGATGTGGCGCCGCTCGGCAACGCGTGCTTTGTCGCACCACAGTGCAAGCTGGCCGACCAACTGGTCATGGACCTGCATGCACATGGCGGCGTCGGGCTGTTCGTCAGCCAGTCGCTGCAACGCTTGTTCAAGCTGCGTGGCGACCGCGCGGTCGTCGCGGCCGTCGGCGCCCGGCAGCCAGTC
>JBDTIE010000249.1:0-2672 GCA_039936515.1 Rhodanobacter sp.
GCTGAAGGCATCTCCACCATTGCCGCGTCGGTTTACCCCAAGCCGGTGATCGTGCGCCTGTCCGACTTCAAGTCAAACGAATACGCCAACCTGCTCGGCGGCGCGCGCTACGAGCCGCACGAGGAAAACCCGATGCTCGGCTTCCGCGGCGCCAGCCGTTACGTCGATCCGGCGTTTACCGCGGCGTTCGCGCTGGAATGCCGCGCCGTCAAGCATGTGCGCGAGGTGATGGGCCTGGACAACGTGTGGGTGATGATCCCGTTCGTGCGCACGCTGACCGAAGGCGCCAAGGTGATCGACACGCTGGCCGCCAACGGCCTCAAGCGCGGCGAGCACGACCTGAAAGTCATCATGATGTGCGAAATCCCGTCCAACGCGTTGATGGCCGACGAGTTCCTCGACATGTTCGACGGTTTCTCCATCGGCTCCAACGACCTGACACAGCTCACCCTGGGCCTGGACCGCGACTCCAGCATCGTTGCCGGTGCGTTCGACGAGCGCGACCCGGCGGTGAAGAAGCTGCTGGCCATGGCGATCAAGACTGCGCGCGCCAAGGGCAAGTACATCGGCATTTGCGGTCAAGGCCCCAGCGACCACCCGGACCTTGCCGAATGGCTGATGGAGCAAGGCATCGAATCACTGTCGCTGAACCCGGACACGGTGGTCGATACCTGGCTGCGCCTGGCTCGCAAGAAGGCCAGCTGACACCACGTGAGGCGGTGCTGCATGCTTGCCTGCGTCAGGGCCACCGCGTAGACTTGCCGGCTCGCGTTGACCTGCGATACCACCGGAGAGGTGGCAGAGTGGTCGAATGTACCTGACTCGAAATCAGGCGTACGTGCAAGCGTACCGTGGGTTCGAATCCCACCCTCTCCGCCATACACGCAGACGCCCCGTCCGGGGCGTTTTCGCGTTAGCGGCAACGGCAAGTCACACCACTTTGCGCGCGATGAGGACATCGGCCATGCTGCCTGCTTTCAATTCCACCGATTCCCCATGATCGAGTTCGGGCACGGCACCCACGCCGGCTTGCGGCGCAGACGCAACGAGGACACCTATTACGCTGATGCCACTCTGGGTCTGTTCCTCGTAGCCGACGGCATGGGCGGCCACCGTCACGGAGAAGTGGCGGCCGCACTGGTACGCGACACCGTGGTGGAGCTGGTGAGCCGCGGCGACGACCTGCTGCAGGCAGTGCAAGGCGCGGCCGCACGGCTGCTGGATTGTTCGCGCGAGGGTCGTGACGCACTGCCAATGGGCAGCACGATTGCCGCGCTGCGCGTGACTGCCGACGGCTACGCCGCCGCTTGGGTCGGGGACAGCCGCATCTATCTGTGGCAGGACACGCTGCGCCAGGTCAGCCATGACCAGGCGCTGGCGCAGGAACTGGTCGACGCCGGCAGGCTCGCAGCCGACGCCGTGGCCCGTCCCCCGCAGCGCAGCGTGCAGACCCAGGCGTTGGGTGTCACCGCCAACGGCCAGCTGCGCATCGGCTTGGCGCGTGGGCAGCTGACTGGGCACATGAGCTTCCTGCTATGTACGGACGGTTTGACCGAGGCGGTCGACGATGCCGCGATCAGCCACCTGGTGGGCCGCCTCGACCTGCCGGCACAGGAATGTGTGGATCAGTTGTTGCTGAGCGCGCTGGACGGTGGCGGCGACGACAATGTGACCGCGTTGATCGTGCGCTGCAGTTGAGTGCCGCCAGCGGTGTCGAGCAGCAGCTGCCGCCACACGCATTTCGCACCGGCAGGCGTCTCCAACGCGTCCAGCCGCGCCTCGTGCAGGGCAAGCTCGTCGGCACTGGCCCGGCGCACGCATGGACGCGCGGCAAGCACCACATCAGCGGCCACGACAGGTGATGCCACTGCTGCGTCCGCTTCAAACCCCAGCTCGAGCGCGACCTGTCCGGAGGTCATCGCCAGATACACGTCAGCCAGCAGCTGCGCGTCAATCAGACCGCCGTGCAGGTCGCGGCGCGAGCTGTCGACACCCAGCCGGCGGCACAGCGCATCAAGGCTGTTGCGCTGTCCCGGATAGTGCGCGCGTGCCAGCGCCAGCGTATCGAGCACACTGCAACGGTCCGCGATGCAGCCATGACCCTGGCCGAGCAGGGCCAACTCGGCGTCGATGAAGCCGATATCGAAGCTGGCGTTGTGAATCACCAGTTCCGCGCCCTTGATGAACTGCAGGAACTCCTCGACCACCTCGGCAAACCGCGGTTTGTCCAGCAGGAACTCATCGGCAATGCCGGTAACTGCACGCGCGCCCTCGTCGATGGCGCGCCCGGGATTGAGGTAGGTCTGGTACTCGCGCCCGGTCAGCCGGCGCTCCACCAGCTCCACGCATGCAATCTCGACCAGCCGGTGGCCCTGGCGCACCTCCAGGCCGGTGGTCTCGGTATCCAGCACCACCTGCCTCATGACGGGCTCCGCAACAGTTCAGCCTGCGCGCGCGCGGCCTGGTCCACGCGTTCGTTTTCGACATGCCCGTTGTGCCCGCGAACCCATTGCCAGCGGACCACGTGCGGCCCCGCGGCGGCGACCAAGCGCTGCCACAGGTCCTGGTTCTTCACCGGCTTGCGGTCGGTGGTGCGCCAGCCGTTGGCCAACCACTTTGGCACCCATTGCTCGATGCCCTGCATCACATAGCGCGAGTCGGTGGTCAGTTCC
>JBDTIE010000250.1:0-1640 GCA_039936515.1 Rhodanobacter sp.
GCTCGACAGCGAAAACGTGCACAAGGCCAACAATCTGTGGCGCATGGCCGACTTTGGCGCGAAGGCGCCGGGGCTGGATTGGGCCAGCTACTTCAAGGCCGCCGGGCTGCAGGATCAAGCGCAGATCGACGTGTGGCAGCCCGCTGCCATCACCGGCCTGTCCGCGCTTACCACCAGCGAGCCGCTGTCGGCATGGAAAGACCTGCTGATTTTCCACACCATCAACCACGCAGCCTCGCTGCTGCCCAAGGCCTGCGCCGACCTCAACTTCGAGTTTTACGTGCACACGCTGCAAGGCACGCCCGTGCAGCAGCCGCGCTGGAAGCGTGCGGTGGGCGCCACCAGCAGCGAACTGGGCGACGCGGTCGGCCAGCTCTACGTCAAGCATTACTTCCCGGCAGCGTCTAAAACGCAGATCGAGCAGCTGGTGCGGAACCTGGTCGCGGCCTTCCACGACCGCATCGACACGCTCAGCTGGATGACTCCCGCCACGCGCGCCAAAGCCAAGGCCAAGCTCGACACCTTGCGCGTGGGCGTGGGCTATCCGGAAACCTGGCGCGACTACAGCGCGCTGGACATTCGTCCCGACGACGCCCTCGGCAACCGCCTGCGTGCGGAAAAATACGAGTACGACCACCAGCGCGCCAAGCTCGGCCAGGCGGTGGACAAGGGCGAGTGGTGGATGACGCCACAGACCGTCAATGCGGTGAACCTGCCACTGCAGAATGCGCTGAACTTCCCGGCCGCGATCCTGCAGCCGCCATTCTTCGATCCCAAGGCCGACGCCGCCGCCAACTACGGCTCCATCGGCGCCGTCATTGGCCACGAAATCAGCCACAGCTTCGACAACCTGGGCGCGGAGTTTGATGCGCAGGGCAAGCTGGACAACTGGTGGACGCCCGAGGACCTGGCGCACTTCAAGGCCGCCGGCCAGCAACTGGTGCAGCAGTTCAACCAGTACCAGGCCCTGCCCGGGCTGCATGTCGACGGCCAGCAAACCCTGGGCGAGAACATCGCCGACGTCTCCGGGTTGACCATCGCCTATCTGGCTTATCACAAGTCGCTGGGCGGCACGCCGGCGCCGGTGATCGATGGCTTGAGTGGCGACCAGCGCTTCTTCATCGCCTTTGGCCAGTCATGGCGCGCCAAGATCCGTGATGCCGCATTGCGCCAGCAACTGACGACCGATGTCCACGCGCCACCGAGTTTTCGCGCGCAGACCGTGCGCAACCTGGACCAGTGGTACCCCGCGTTCGAGGTCAAACCACAGCAGACGCTGTACCTGGAACCGAAGGACCGGGTGAAGATCTGGTAGCGGCTTGCTCCAGCGCCAAAGCAAAGGGCCGCATGAAAGTGCGGCCCTTCGTTTGAACAACGGTCAGTTCAGAACCAGCGCAACCGGTGGCCGTTGTGCAAATCCCGGCTGCGGTCGTGGGAAAGCGCATCGCACCTGCCGGCGGATGCGCCCTTGGTTTACTGGACGCTGATCGTGCCGTGCATCAGGGTGGAGTGGCCCGGGAAGCTGCAGAAGAACGTGAACGGACCGTCACCCTTGATCTTGCTGACCGGGAAGCTCACCGACGTCGTCTCGCCACCACCGATCAAGGTGGTATGGGCGATGACGCGTGCATCATCGGCCT
>JBDTIE010000251.1:0-3028 GCA_039936515.1 Rhodanobacter sp.
GCCGCGTTGCGCGACGACTTCCTGGAGCTGTGCGACGGGCTCAACCTGGATGCCATCATGGATCCGGTGAAGTTCTGAGCATGCCGCGGCAGCGGCGCGCTGACAAGGGCTGTCGCGCGGCGCGGCACACGCGCTAGGCTGCAAGCGTCTTTCCACGACGGAGACGCTGCCTTGCCACTATCCATTTCGTCCTCCCCGCCGGTCGCCACAGCGCTTGCATGTGCTGTAGCAGGAGCCGGCTGATGCCCGACATCGGCGACCGCATCCCGGCACTCACTGGCACCACCGGCGCGGGTGACACGCTGCGCCTGGCCGACTGCAAGGACCAGTGGCTGGTGCTGTATTTCTACCCGAAGGACAACACCCCTGGCTGCACCAGCGAGGCGCAGGCATTCCGCGATCTGGCGCCTGAACTCGCCGCACGCCAGGCACGGATCATCGGTGTGTCGCGTGACTCCGTCGCCTCGCATGCGCGCTTCGCCGACAGGCACGGCCTGGGCTTCCCGCTCATCGCCGACGTGGACGAGCGCTGGTGTCGCGCATTCGACGTGATCCACGAGAAGGTCCTGTACGGCAAGCGCCACATGGGCGTGGTGCGCAGCACTTTCCTGATCGGACCGGACGGTCGTGTGCGGCAGGCGTGGCGCAACGTGCGCGTGCCCGGTCACGCCCAGGCGGTACTGGACGCGCTGGACGCCGCGCGCAAAGAAACCTGATCCGTGACGACCTTTCGCGTCACCCCCGAGTTCCGCCACCCTGCCCGAGAGGATCCTTCCGCATGACCGGAAGCAAGCGCATCTACGCCCTGGATACCAACGTGCTGCTGCACGATCCCACCTCGCTGTTCCACTTCGAGGAGCACGACGTCTTCATCCCCATGACCGTGCTCGAGGAGCTGGATGAAAAGAAGAAGGGCGCGTCCGAAGTCTCGCGCAATGGCCGCCAGGTCAGCCGCTTCCTCAATGAACTGATCGAGCGCGCCGGTACGCACGACCTGCGCGACGGGCTGGAGTTGTCCAACCCGCAAGGCATCAAGTTGCGCCGCGGCGCTGCGGTTGGCCGGCTGTACTTCCAGCAACGCACTGGCAATGGCCACGGAAAGGCCGACAATCAGATCCTTGCCGCGGTGATCGACCTGCGCGACCAGAATCCGGAGCGCACGGTGATCCTGGTGACCAAGGACATCAACCTGCGCATCAAGGCCAGCATCTACGGCATCACCGCGGAGGATTACGAGAACGACCGCGCGCTGGATGATTTTTCGCTGCTGTATACCGGCGCCGCGGAGCTGCCCGAAACTTTCTGGGAGGGTCACCCGGAGGTCACCTCGTGGACCGACCACGGCCGCACTTTCTACGAACTGCAGCGCCGTGACGACGAAGACTGGCATCCCAACCAGTCGCTGTACTTGCCCGGCGACAACGCGGTGGAACTGCGCGTGCTGCGGCTGGACGGCGCGCGCGCCACGTTGGTGCTGCAGGACGACCACTCGCATGCCAACCACCACGTCTGGGGCATTGGCGCGCGCAATCGCGAACAGAACTTCGCGCTCAACGCGCTGATGGATCCGGACATCGACTTCGTCACCCTGCTCGGCAACGCCGGCACCGGCAAGACACTGCTGGCGCTGGCCGCGGGCCTGGCGCAGGTCATGGACCAGCAGCGCTACCGCGAAATCATCATGACCCGCGCCACGGTGTCCGTCGGCGAGGACATCGGCTTCCTGCCCGGCACCGAGGAGGAAAAGATGACGCCGTGGATGGGCGCGCTCACCGACAACCTGGAAGTGCTGACCAACCCCGAGGACGGCGGCAGCTGGGGCCGGCAAGCCACCAACGACCTGCTGGCCGCACGCATAAAGATCCGTTCGCTCAACTTCATGCGCGGACGCACGTTTCTCAGCCGCTACCTGATCATCGACGAGGCGCAGAACCTCACGCCCAAGCAGATGAAGACACTGGTCACCCGTGCCGGCCCGGGCACCAAGATCGTGTGCCTGGGCAACGTCGAGCAGATCGATACGCCCTACCTCACCGAAACCACCTCCGGCCTTACCTACGCGGTGGATCGCTTCAAGCAGTGGGAGCACTCCGCGCACATCACCCTGCGCCGCGGCGAGCGTTCGCGCCTCGCCGATTTCGCGGCGGAGTCGCTGTAACGCGACGCCTAGCAAGCGCATCCGGATACGCGACGGGACTTGGGACGTTCAGCCAAGGCCGTCGTCGCGCACCGGTGCGCCAGCGCACCCGGCGGGTAGAATGCCGGTTGCCTCGTCTTTTCGGCCGTATCCCCAGACATGCTCCTGACCACGCGCCTTGTCCTGCTCGCCCTGTTGGCGTTTTTCGCGCTGTGCGTTCTGCTGGTGCACCTGCGCGGGCGCGTGCGGTTGCGTTTTGATCGGCAGCTGGTGGATCACTCGGCGTTATTCGCGCCGTACAACCTGCTGATGTACGCGTTTTCGGCGGTGCCGGCCAAGCCCATTCTCGATCGACGCAGCTTTCCGGAGTTGGACTTGCTGCAGGCGAACTGGAAAACCATCCGCGAAGAAGCGCTGCACCTGTCCGACCAGGGCCATATCCGTGGCACCACAAAGAACGATGACGCCAGCTTCAACAGCTTCATCAAGCAGGGCTGGAAGCGCTTCTACCTGAAGTGGTATGGCGAGCCACTGGCGTCGGCCGAGACACTGTGTCCGCAGACGGTGTCGTTGCTCAAGGCCATCCCCGGCATCAAGGCGGCGATGTTCGCCACCCTGGCGCCGAACAGCAGGCTCAATCCGCACCGTGACCCGTTTGCCGGCTCGTTGCGCTATCACCTGGGCCTGGTCACGCCAAACTCGCGCGACTGCCGCATCTTCGTCGACGGCGAGGAACACGCCTGGGGCGATGGCAAGGACGTGGTGTTCGACGAAACCTTCGTGCACTGGGTGGAAAACAAGACCGACCAGACCCGGGTGATCCTGTTTGCCGATGTCGAGCGGCCGCTGCGCACGCGCTGGATGAGCGCGATCAACCATCGCGTTGGCGCG
>JBDTIE010000252.1:0-4446 GCA_039936515.1 Rhodanobacter sp.
GTAGTTTCCCTGCGCATAATTGACCGCACCCATGAGCAGTTGCGCCTGGGCGTCGTCGGGCGACATCTTGAGCACCTGCTGCAGCTCGGTGATCGCCGCGTCGAGCTGTCCCTGCTTGTACAACACCACCGCATGCAAATAATGCGGATACGGTTGTTGCGGTGACATCTTCTCCAATGTCTTGACGGTGACCAACGCCTTGTCGAGGTGATTCTGTTGGGCCTGTGCGTTGGCTAGCCGGGCCAGCGTGTAAAAGCGTTCCTGTGGTAGCCAGTCGGGGTTTTTGAGGTCCAGCACCTTTTGATAGTCTGCTTCGGCGCCGGCGAAATCCTGCGCGTCGAAGGCCAGGTCACCTTTGAACACCAGCGCCTGCGGATCATTGGCTGAGGCGGCAAGCGCCTGTTGCACATAGTTGTCCGCCGCAGGCCGGTCCTTGGCGATGGCCGAGAGCTTGGCCAGTCCCGTCAGGGCGCGCGGATCTTTCGGGTTCAGCGCCAGCGCTGCCTCGTAGGACTTTCGCGCCTGGTCGAGCTGCCTGAGTCCGACGTGGGCATCGCCGCGCAGCACATCCAGGCGCGCCTTGACGTCTGGCGCCAGGGGTCCATCCACGGCAATGGATGACAGCAGCTTGTCGTATTCACGCGTCACCAGCAGCGTCCGCGCCATGGGTACCGCCCAGCGTTCGGTCGCCACGCCGTTGGCCTTGGCCTTTTCCAGGTCGCTGAGCGCGTCCTTCGGGTTGCCGAGCATCAACGAGGCTTGCCCCAGCAGTAGCCAGGCATCGCCATTCTTGTCGTTGCTTTGCAAAGCCTTCTTGGCTTCGATGTACGCCGCGCGGTACTCGCCATTGGCCTGGTGCTTGGCCCCGGCCTCCAGGCCGCCCCGACCGCCGACCAACCCGCAACCACCCAGCAGCAGGCTCATACAGAGCAGGGCCACGGCGTGGCGAACAATCCATGTGTTTAGCTTGATCAGGCGCATGTATTCACCCTCGGTTTGCCCTGCGCAACGCGCGGGGTCGGTCAGTCTGAATCAGTTGGTCGCTTCAAGCCATGCTTGTCCAGCAGATCGTAGAGCGTTGGCCGGCTGACCCCAAGCAGGCTTGCGCCCCGTGACAGGTTGCCACCAACCTGGGTCAGCGCCCTCTGTATGGCCCGCTTTTCAGCGTCGTTGCGTACCTTGCGCAAGTCCAGGACATCCTCATCGGCAGGACCCAGGTGCAACTCGTCCAGTCCGATCTGCTTGCCCTCGGCCATGATCACCGCGCTGTTGACCGCGTTTTCCAGTTCGCGCACGTTGCCGCGCCACGGGCACGCCTCGATTGCCTTGAGCGCCTTGGCCGAAAAACCGCGAACGGGGCGACCATGACGCAGGGCCGCCTGTTGGAGGAAATGCTGCGCCATCGGTGCGATGTCGCCGGTCCGTTCGCGTAACGGCGGAAGGCGAATGGTCACTTCGCTCACACGATAGAACAGATCTTCGCGGAAGCGGCCGTCACCGATAAGTGAGCGCAGGTCCTGATGCGTTGCGCAAATGATGCGCACGTCCACCGCAATCACTTCGCGTCCACCAATGCGCTCGACCGCACGCTCCTCGAAGAACCGCAGCAGCCTGGCCTGCAGCGTAAAGGGCATGTCGCCAATTTCGTCGAGCAGCAGGGTGCCGTTGGCAGCAAGTTCGATCTTGCCTTTGGTTTGCTTGTGCGCGCCGGTATAGGCGCCCTTTTCGTAGCCGAACAGCTCCGCTTCCAGCAGGTTCTCGGGGATGGCAGCGCAATTGATGGCCACAAACGGGCCATCGCGTCGCGTGCTGAGGCGATGGATCGCCCGTGCAAACAACTCCTTGCCCGTGCCGGTCTCGCCCAGCAGCAGGACCGTGGCATTGGAGGGGCTGACCTTTTCCACCAGGCGGTAAGCATCGAGCATGCTTTGACTGCCGCCAATGATGCCTTCGAGCACGGTGGCCGACTGCGTCCTGAGCTTGCGGTTCTCTGCCTCCAGCTCGTGCACGCGAAAGGCGCGGCCCACGATCAGGCGCAGGACTTCGAGTTCCAGCGGCTTGGAGCAGAAATCGTAGGCGCCGCAGCCGATGGACTTGACCGCGTTGTCGCGGTCGCCGTTGCCGGTGGCCACGATGATCTTGGTATGCGGTGCCTCCTGCAGGATCTCCGCGATCGTGGCGAAGCCCTCGGCGGTGCCGGCGGCGTCCGGAGGCAAGCCCAGGTCCTGCAGGACCACCGCTGGTTTGTGCTGGCGCAGCATGGCCAGCGCCGTGGGCCGGTCGCTGGCGATGACCACCTCGTAGTCCTCGAAGCTCCAACGCAGCTGGCGCTGCAAGCCCACGTCATCCTCGACGATCAACAGGCACTGCTGCGGGGCGCTCATGGAGCGGCCTGCAGGTTGTCATCGGCAAGTGCGGTGGCGGCATTGGCCAGCGGCAACTGGATCGTGAACGTGCTGCCCTGACCCGGGGTGCTGTTCACAGCCATCGTCCCGCCAAGCGAATGCACGTATGCGCGCGCCTGGTACGCACCGATACCCATGCCCTTGCTCGCCTTGGTGGTGAAAAACGGTTTGAACAATTGATTACGGACAAAATCCTCATCCATGCCGGCTCCATCATCTTCGATTTCGATCGAGGCGTGATCGGACTCGCGTTTGACCCGCAACGTCACATGACCATCGGCTTGCGCGGCGTCCTGGGCATTGCGGATCACGTGTCCCAATACCGTGGCCAATTGTTCGCTATCGGCCTGCACCCAGATAACTTCAGTGCCACGTTGGAACTTGGGCTGTGGCAACTGCGCGCGGCACTCGTTGAGCGCCTTTTCGATCACCACGCACAGGTCCACGCGGGCGCGCTTGACCAGTTCCGCGTCGCCGCGCAGCTGTTCGAGCAGGCGCAGGATGCGATGCACGGAATTTTCCACCGTTGCGAGCATGTCGTCCACGAATGCCGGGTTGTGCTTGTGACGCTCGGCATTCTGCAGAAGCAACGATTGCTGCGCCGCCAGGTTCTTCAGATCGTGCATGAGAAACGCGGTAAGCCGGTTGAAGCCTTCAAACTGGCGCGCTTCGGCCAGGCGCCCGGCCGAAGCCGCCTGGGCCAGCACGCCTGCCACCTGGCTACCCGCGGCGCGCAACAAATCGATGTCTTCCCAATCGAATGCGCGGCGAGCGCGCGCCTGCGCCAGCACGACGAAACCGACCAGCCGGTCTTCCAGCACCAGCGGCACCAACAGCCAGGCGCGTTGCAGGGCGGCCAATTCGGCCGGCGCGCGCAGTTGTTCATTTCCCAGTGGCGGCGGCTCATCCAGGTCGTAAATCCACCGCCGGGTACGCATGAAATTGAACGCCGGCATGTTGGCCGCAAACGTCAGGCCCGACGGTACCGGCATGTTCCAACGCGCTTCCAGTACCAGTTCATCGCCATCGCCGCGCATGAAAAGGGCGCCAGCCGGGCTGTCCATGATTTGCGCCATGGCCAGCACCGCGCGCTGCTGCAGTTCGGTCTCGCCGGCGGACAGCGTCGCGGTCAGGCGCAGCCATTCGTCGCGATAGTCATGCCGGAAACTGAAGAAGTTCTTGTGCAGGAACACGCGCAGACGCGATCGCGCCTGGCCGGAAAGCGCGATCACCAGCACCAGCAGCAGCGCAAGGCAGACAAGCGTGATTTCCGCCACGCGGCCCCAGTCGCCGCCGTACAAGCGCACGTAGTAGCCACCGATGGCGGTGGCGATGATGTAAAACGCCACCACCAGCAGGCTGGTGGAATAGAACACCGCGCGCCGCGACACGCCCACGTCCAGCGACCAGCTTTGGTTGCGTGCCGCCGCCACCAGCAGCAGCGGCACCAGCAAGGCATCGATGAAGCCGCGTGCCGCCCATGCGCTGACGTCGAACTGTCGATACAGTACCGCGTAGGAATACAGCACGATGTCGTAGGCAAACAGCACGCCGAGCGCAATCACAAGAAATTTGAGCGCCCATCGTTGTTCCGGGCCGACATTGCGGTAGATCTGTTCGAGAAACACCACGCCGGTCAGGGCCAGCAACAGCACGCCGACCAGCAACACATTGACGTTGAATGGCAACGTGGTCGCTTGTGCCAGATGTGTCATCGGCCAAAGGCAATACAGGGCCAGTGCTATCCAGAACGCGTGCGCGAGTACACGCAAGCCGCGGAGCAGGCCAGACATGGGCCAGGCAGCGAACAACGCGCTGACGAAGGCCAGCCACGCGCCGTAGCGCAGGACTTCCGCCAGCAGCACCCAGTTGACTGCCACGTTGCGCTGCCACTCGGCGTTGGCCAGAAAGCCTGCCCACGCCGCCGAGACCAACGTGGCCAGGATCAGCAGCGCGCCGGTACGCTGTCCCCGCCAACTGAACGCCAGCAGCGCCGTCGCCGCGAGAAACGCGGCGGCGGCGGTGAAGTAACTGGCTATGA
>JBDTIE010000253.1:0-10104 GCA_039936515.1 Rhodanobacter sp.
CCAAGCCCAGTCCGAGCATCCATGAGAAATACCACATTGCACTCAGCTCCAGTCTTGGGTGGTCAATAACCCGGCTCGTCGCCCTTGGCCCGGTCCAGCGTGATGCGACCACGCATGACGCGGTAAACCCAGGCGGTGTACATGATCACGATCGGCATCAGCACGGAGGTGGCAAACAGCATCAGCAGCAGGGTAGGGCGGGTCGACGAGGCATCCCCTATTGTAAGGCTTGAATGCGCATCCAGACTGGATGGCAGCAGGAACGGAAACAGCGCGAACCCGGCCGAGGCGATGGTGCCACCGACCATGATGCTGCTGGCGATGGAGGCTCTGACGTCGCGCCGGGCAATCAACGCCTGCACGCCCACCGCGCCCATCAGCGCCAGCAACGGCGCGCTCCAGAACCACGGGTAGCGCATGTAGCTCGCAAACCAGCTGCCGCCCACGGCCACCTGCTTGTACAACGGGTTGGACAAACCGTCGGTGAGCGCCGGGCCGACGATCGCGTAGCCGGGAATGGCGTAGGCCACCCACACGCCGGCGGCGACGTACAACGCGGCAAAGACCAAGGTCATTACGCGTGCCACGCTCACCGCGCGCGCGGCGATCAGGTGGTCCGCCTTCAACGCCGCCCAGCACGCGCCATGCGCCAGCAGCATGGCGGTGGAGACCAGGCCGGTGAGCAGCGCGAACGGATGCAGCAGGTTGAGCAGCCCGCCCTCCCAGTGCATGCGCAGGTCTTCGTCAAAGGCAAATGGCACGCCCAGAAAAAGGTTGCCGAAGGCCACGCCCGACACCACCATCACTGTCACCCCGGATGCCACCAGCACCCAATCCCACAGCGACACCCAGCGCGGGTCGGTGATCTTGTCGCGAAACTTGAAACCCACTGGCCGCAGGATCAGCGCCAGCAGCACCAGCGCGATGGCGAAATACATGCCCGAAAACGACACCGCGTAGAGCATGGGCCAGGCCGCGAAAGTCGCGCCGCCGGCGACGATGAACCACACCTGGTTGCCTTCCCACGTCGGCTCGATGCCTTCCAGCAGCACCTTGCGTTCGGCGTCGTTGCAGCCGAGCAGCTTGAGCAGTGCCGCCACGCCAAAATCGAAGCCGTCCAGGATCGCGAAGCCGATCAGCAGCATGCCGAGGATGGCCCACCACAACACGCGCAAGGTGGCGTAGTCAGGCACGGCGGCCTCCGTGGAATGCAGCCCATGCTGGCCGGATCGCGGTCATGGCGCCTCGTGCTGCTGCTGCGTGGCCGGCCAGATGCCCAGGCCATCCGGCCCCTTGCGCGCAAACTTCAACATCAGCACCACGTCTATGACCGCCAGCGCGCTGTAAAACAGCACGAAGCCGGTGAGCGAAGTCCACACCTGACCGGCACTCACCGATGAAATCCCCAGCGCCGTCGGCAGCACGCCTTCGATGGCCCACGGTTGGCGACCGTACTCGGCGACAATCCAGCCCAGCTCGATCGCCACCCATGGCAACGGCAGGCTCCACAGCGCCGCGCGCAGGTACCAGCGATGCTTGTCCAGCGTGCGCTTGCTGGCCTTCCAGAATGAGAACGCAAACAACGCGATGAAGTAGAAGCCGCAGGCGACCATGATGCGGAACGCCCAGAACAGCACCGGCACGTTGGGGATGGTGCTGTCGGCGGCCTGCTGGATGTGCGCCGGCGTGGCCTGGCGCGGGTCGTCGACGTAACGCTTGAGCAGCAGCGCGTAGCCCAGGTCCTTGTCGTGCGCGGCGAGCGTCGCTCTGGCCTGTGCATTGTCCTTGTCATGGCGCAACACCAGCATGGCGTCATAGGCCTGCACGCCGGTGCTGATGCGGCCCTTGGCGGTGTCCACCAGTTCGGCGATGCCGGGCATGGTCTCGTCAATCGAACGCGTGCCGATCAGGCCCATCACCCACGGGATGCGCAATGCGTAGTGCGTGGTGCGTTGCGCGGTGTCGGGGATGCCGAACACGGTGAAGGCAGCCGGCGCCGGTTCGGTGTGCCACATGGCCTCGATCGCGGCCATTTTCATCTTCTGGTTGAGCGACACCGTGTAGCCGGAGGCATCGCCCAGCACCACCACCGACAATGCCGAGGCCAGCCCGAAACTGGCGGCCACCGTCATCGAGCGCTTGGCGAAATCCACGTTGCGGCCGCGCAACAGGTACCACGCGCTGATGGACAACACGAACATCGAGCCCAGCACGTAGCCGGCGCTCACGGTGTGGACGAATTTTTCCTGCGCCACCGGGTTGAAGAACACCTCGGTGAACGAGGTGACTTCCATGCGCATGGTCGCGGGATTGAACTGTGCGCCGACCGGATTCTGCATCCACGCGTTGGCGATGAGGATCCACAGCGCAGACAAGCTGGTGGCCAGGGCGAGAAACCACGTCACCAGCAAATGCTTGATGCGCGAGATGCGCTGCCAGCCCAGGAAGAACACGCCGATCAGCGTGGCTTCCAGGAAAAACGCCATCAGTCCCTCGATTGCCAGCGGCGCGCCGAAGATGTCGCCGACGTAATGTGAGTAGTACGCCCAGTTCATGCCGAACTGGAACTCCATGGTCACGCCAGTGGCCACGCCCATGGCGAAGTTGATGCCAAACAGCACACCCCAGAACTGCACCATGCGCTTCCACACTTCGCGCCCGGTCATGACGTACACGCTTTCCATGATCGCGAGCAGCCACACCAGACCGAGCGTCAGCGGCACGAACAGGAAGTGGTACAGCGCCGTCAGCGCGAACTGCAGGCGCGACAGCGTGACCACGTCCGCGTCGAAGATCATGGTCGCCCGACCGGCGCGGCGGAGGGGCTTGGCGCGAGCAGCCGCGAGATCGCCGCGGGGCTGACATCGGGCCTGGGCTGCGGCGCAAACAGCAGCCACCAAAGCAGCATGAGCAGCGCGATCTTCAGCGCGATGACCACGAACAGCTCCAGTGTCAATCGCCGCAGTGGACGCGATCGGGCATGCGTGCCGTCAAGCGGCGGGCTTTGGGTGGTGACAGGGAGCATGCGCGCGGTCCGTACAGATGCTGCGTACCCAGCATACGCTGGCAACGTGTTGCCGTGCCGTGGACGACCGACGATGCGGCCGCGTGGCGCACTCAAGCCAGCGCGAACGCATCCCGCGTGAGGTTTTCCGGCGCGTCATCGGTGCACACCACATCATCCTCGATGCGGATGCCGCCGAATTGGCGGAAATGGTCGATGCGGGTCCAGTCGAGGTCGCGGGCAAAAGGCTTGTCGCGCAATTCGGCCAGCAGCATGTCGATGAAGTACAGACCCGGCTCGATGGTCACGATCATCCCCGGCTCGAGCACCCGCGTCATGCGCAGGTACGGGTGCCCGGCCGGCGGTTCGATGCGGCCGCCGCGTTGGTTTTGCTGAAAGCCGGACACGTCATGCACCTGGGCGCCGATCATGTGGCCCAGGCCGTGCGGGAAGAACGCGCTGCTCACGCCGCATTCCACCGCGGCATCCGCGCTCATGCGGAAAAAACCATGCTCGCGCAGGATACCGGCCAGCACCTGGTGGGCGTGCAGGTGCAGGTCCGCATAGCTTTGGCCGGCGCGGACCTTCTGTACAAAGCCCTGCTGCGCGGCATCGACGCTGTCGATCAGCGCCTGGAATTCCCACGCGTCCGGCGTGGCATGCGTGCGCGTGATGTCGCTGCCGTAGCCACTGACGCTGGCGCCGGCGTCGATCAACAGGCAGCGGCTGCGTTCGGGCGGTACCGGATCGTACGCGCCGTAATGCAGCACGGCGCCGTGCGCATTGAGCGCGACGATGCTGGCGTAGGGCAATTGCGCGTCGGTCTGGCGGGCTGCGCCGAGGTACGCCAAGTGAATGTCCAGCTCGCTGGAGCCAGCACGAAAGGCCGCTTCAGCAGCGCGGTGGGCGCGGGTGCCAATGCGGTTGGCCTCGCGCATCAGCGCCAGCTCGTAGGCTGTCTTGCAGCTGCGTTGCCAGTGCAGCAGGTTGAGCAGCGTCGGCAATTGGGGGTCGTCGGCGAAGCCCTGGCTGGCCGCGTCGCTGGTGATGACCGCGCAGCGGCCCTGCGGCAGCTGCGCCAGTGCTTCGGCGGCACTGGAGACGATGACGATCTCGAATTCGTCCACCCAATACCCGTGTGGCGCCTGTGGCACGACGTGCCAGTAGTCGCGCGGCTGGACGAAGATCAACCGCGGCTTGCGCCCAGGGGTGTAAGCGATCCAGCTGCCCGGTGCGTTGCCTACCGGCAGCCAGTGACGGAAATGCGGGTTGGCAATGAACGGATAATCCTGGTCATCGAGGAACTTGGCTGGCGGCGTGCCGGCGCCAATCAGCAGGTGTTCGAAGCCGGTATCGGCAAGCGCCTGGTCCGCACGGCGGCGCAATGCAGCGATGTGTTCGGGGTAAACGGCGGCGGCTTCGATGGACATGAAAACTCCCTGCAAATGTGTGGATGCGGCCGAGCGCGCGCGCGCGGTGCAGCCATGCCGGCATACCCGATGACCGGCTAGGGCGCGGTCAGCCAGCGATCAAGACGGGTCACGTCCTCCTCGCCGATGGCGACGATGCGGTAGCCGGCCCATACCTGACCACTGCTGGCTGGCTCGTGCCATTGCTCCTGGATGCCGACCTCGATGGTCGTGGCCGGCGCCGAGCGATCGATCGAATCGGGCAACGCCACGCTTACCTGATACAGCGCCTCACTGCGTGGAGTCTGCGCACCGATAAGCAACATGCCGCTACTGGACAAGTTGCCCAGGTGTCCCATCGGCTGGCCGCTGATGACATCGGTAACGATGGCGGCATCGCTGGCGCGCTTGCGCTCGGCGCGGCGCTGGTTGGGCGGGTTGTCATGCTGGCTCATCGATGCGACTCCGCGGTGGCTGACGAGGAGGACTGGCGCAACACGCCGCTCAGGCTGCGCCACGCCCGGTCAAGCAGGCTGCCGCTCTGTGGCGGTGCCTCTTGCGCGCGGCCGTCGGCCAGCTCCTGCGCCAGTTGCAGCAGCGTGGATTCCTCGCTGCGCTGGCCACGACGGGTCACCAGCAGGCAGCGCCCGGACATGGGCGAATACCACGCCAGCTTGCGCCGCGTGGCCGTGCCACCGGCGCCATCAGGAAATTCGAACCAGGTGCCGAACGGCAGCTGCTGCAGGTGCTTGAGCACGCGTTCGACGTGCGGATCGGGCGGCTCGGCCGGTGCAGCCACTGGCGCCGGCGTCGGCTCGGCGCCGGCCGTCTCGCCCAGGCGCTGGTGCTGCTTCAGCCGTAGCGCCAGATCGGTGGTGCTGAGCTGTTCGACCTCGCCTTCGGCGGGGGCCACGCCCAACAGGCGCTGCGCGACCTGGATGGCCTCCTCGGTGTGCATCCCGATCTGCTGCAGGCCGGCTTCGACGTCCTGCTGCAACCGCGCACGATCGCCCATCGGCAGACGGCCGAGCAGTTGGTCGGTGATGGCCAGCTGCTGACCAAATACGTCGCTTTCCTCGCCATGGCGCAGCAGGGTGAGCGCCAACACGTCGGACCAGGCGCGATCGAGCAGCGCACGCAGCAGGCCACGTGGAGCGGATTGCGCGAAGCGCTCGGCCATCAACTCGCCAGCGCGGGCGCGGGCGGCATCAAGCCGTTCGCGGCCCTGGGCAGCTTCGATGTGTCGGCGCTCGGCAACCTTGGCCTTGCGACTGAGCAGAGCCAGGTGATGTTCGATATCTGCCAGCAGCATGGCGTACAGCCCGTTGCTCGGTGGCTCTTCACTGGCGCGGGCGATGAGGCGTTCCAACTTGCTCGCGAGCAGGCGCGTGGCGTCGTCGTCGCTGCCGTCCAGCCATTCGTTGGCGGCAGTGGTCACCGTGTCCAACAGCTGTCGCGCCGGGTGCTGTGGCTGGTCGAAGAATTCGTGGTCGGCCACGGCCATGCGCAACACCGGCAATTGCAGGTTGCCCAGCAGCGCGTTGGCGCCGCCGCCGCCCTGCAACTGCTTGCCCAGCTGCTCGAACAGCATGGCCACCAGTTCCACCGAATCACTCTGCTCGCCGCTCAATTGTGTCTGCGGCATGCCAGGGCGCGTGCCGACGTTGAGTTGCGCCAGGAGCTCCTCGCGCAGGCGCGCCGCACTGCGCAGTTCGCGGCTGGCGCGATCGGTCACTTGCCCCAGATGCTGTTGCAAGGCGCCCAACGCGGTTTGCAGTTCGTCGGTACTGGCGGCGCGCTCGCCGGTGCCATGCGGGGCGTGCGCCGCGCTGCCTGCGCGCCTGCGCGCCAGCAGGTTGCGCAGTGACTCCAGCACCTCGATCGGCTCGCTCGGAGCGGACTCGTTGTGGCGTGGCGCTTCCGCTTCGGCTGCCGCCGTTGGAGGACGCAAGAGGTGGCGCGGCAGGGAGATGCTGCGCAATTGCGGCAGGATGCCGTCCCCCAGCAGATGCGCGTTGATCGTGACGTAGAGGTCGGCCAGCGACTGGATGACGGCGCGGTCGAAGCCGCGCAGTAATTGCACCTGGTGTTCCAGCGGCAGCTCCAGGGGCATGCTGGCGCGATGGAACGCCTGCGCCAGCGCGTGCGGACCCAGCGGCAGCGCCTCGCCTTCCAGCGGTGGCGAGCCGATCAGCACCGCCATGCGATAGCCCAGTTCATACAAGACGCTGCCGTGGCGGCTGTCGCCGCGCGTGCCCAGTTGATCCAGGGTGGTGGCCAGTTCCTGCTCGACCGGATCGAGCAGCTTCAGTTGATGCCAGGTCGCGCCAGCGTCGTCGGCGGCGCGTGCGGAGGACGCATCGACGTGATCGAAGCTGCGCGTGAGTTGCGCGACGAAGCCCTCTTCGACCGTGCCCTGGTCCACCAGAACTCGCTCGCGCAAGGTGAACAGCTTCTGCTGCTCGCGATAGATATGGCTACTCTCGGCCATGTCGAACAGCTTCTGCGCAAACTGCGCCAGGCACGCGCGCAGCGGGGCATGTAGTTGATCGATGCAAAGCGCCAGGCTGGTTTCCAGCAGGTTTTGTGCACGTGGCGGCCAGCGGACGCTGAGGGCGCGGCCAGCGGCTTGGGGTGGCAGCTGGCGCGGCCGATCCTGTCCGACATCCATGATGGCAAGCTCGCTCGTTGCGGAACCTGCAGTTTAAGCCCGTTGCCACAGGCATGCCATCGCTGCCAGCCGCGGCTTCAAGGCATGAATTCGGCGATCACATCGTTGAGAAAGCGCTGCCCCAGTGCGGTGGTATGCAGCCGCTGCGGATCGTCGTGCAGCCAACCGCGGCCTAAGGCCGTGGCACGCGCCGCGGCAATGTCTGCCGCCTGCAGGCCGGTGCGCTGCGCGAAGGCGGCGGCCGGGACGCCGTCGATCAGGCGCAGCGCGTTCAACATGTACTCGAACGGCAGGTCCGTCGCAGCGACTACGTTGTCGCCACCCATTCGCGTCGCGCCGCACGCGTTGGCCATGTAACTGCGGGGGTTGCGGTCCTTCCATCGGCGGTGGACCTGGCCGCTGGCCGCGTCGCTGACCTTGCCGTGTGCGCCCGCGCCGATGCCCAGGTAGTCGCCGAACTGCCAGTAGTTGAGGTTGTGCACGCAGCGACGATCGGCGCGTGCGTAGGCCGAAATCTCGTACTGCGCGAAACCGGCGCCGGCGAGCGCCGCCTGGCAGGCCTCCTGCATTTCCCACGCGCGATCGTCGTCAGGCAGTGGCGGCGGGTTGGCGGCAAACACGGGGTTGGGTTCCAGCGTCAACTGGTAGTGGGAGATGTGCGCAGGCTGCAACGCCAGTGCACGGTTGACGTCGGCCAGCGCGCCGTCCAGGGTCTGCCGTGGCAGCGCGTACATCAGGTCCAGGTTGATGTTGGTGTAGCCGGCGTCCTGCGCGGACTTCACCGCAGTTTCGGCTTCGGCTGCGGAGTGGATGCGGCCCAGGCGGTGCAGCTTGTCGTCGTCGAAACTCTGCACGCCAAAGGAGATGCGATTGACGCCGGCGGCGAGATAGCCGTCGAAACGACCATGCTCCACCGTTCCGGGGTTGGTTTCCAGGCTGATTTCCGCATCCGAGGCCAGCGGCAATCGGCTGCGCACGCCCTCAAGCAGGCGCGCGATAAGCTCCGGCGCAAACAGGCTGGGCGTGCCGCCGCCAAAGAAGACGCTGACGATCGGTCGGCCCGCAAGCGCGCCGGCAAAGTCCACAACGTCGCCGTCCAGATCGGCCAGCAGGTCGTCGATGTACGCCGCGTAGGGCGGCGGCTTGTTGCCCAGGCCATGCGAATTGAAATCGCAATACGGACATTTCTTCACGCACCACGGCATGTGCACGTAGAGCGCCAACGGCGGAGCAAGCAGGGACATGGCGCATTGTAACGGCGCGCGGTCGTGTTTCGCTGGCGGCAACGGTGTCCCACCGATCTTGCGTGGCGCCGTTGCCGCCGCTGGCCGCGCGCATTCAGTTGCCTTCAAGCGTTTGGCGACAGCTTGGCGTGCATTGCCATCATGGCCTGGGCGCGGTGACTGAGGCGGTTTTTCAGCGCTGGCGCCAGTTCGGCGGAGCTGACGGTTTGGTCGTCGGGCAGAAACAGCGGGTCGTAGCCGAAACCGTGCTCGCCGCGGGGCGCATGCAGCACGCGGCCACGCCAGCGGCCTTCGGCGATGAGCGGCGCCGGATCGTCAGCGTGGCGCAGCAGCGCCAGCACGCAGATGAAGAACGCGCCGCGCCGGGCGTCCGGCACGCCGTGCAGTTCACGCAGCAGCTTGAGGTTGTTGGCGGTGTCGTCGCCATGGCGACCGGCGTAGCGCGCTGAATACAAGCCCGGCGCACCGTGCAGGTGGTCGACGCACAGGCCTGAATCGTCGGCCAGCGCCGGCAATCCGGTGGCGCGTGCCGCATGCCGGGCCTTGAGCACGGCATTCTCGACGAAGCTCAGCCCAGTCTCCTCGGCGTCGGCGACACCGAGGCTGGATTGCGCGACCAGTTGGAAACCGGCATCACGCAGCAGGGCGCTGAACTCCGCCAGCTTGCCGAGGTTGCCGCTGGCCAGGACGAGGCGTTGCATCGTGGGGCTCCTTTGCCATCCGTACCATCACTGTCACTGCTCGCGGGCGAGGCAGCGGTGATGGTTGCGCTGCGCGCGATCGCGTCATCCGATGGAAGCGGCCAGCGCGGCGCGTTGCGCGGCAACCAGTTCGCCGATGCCTTTTCCCGCCAGCGCCAGCAGCGCGTCCATCTCGTCGCGGCGGAACGCGTGGCCTTCGGCGGTACCCTGGATCTCGATGAAGCCGCCGCCGTCGTTCATCACCACGTTCATGTCGGTGTCGCAATTGGAATCTTCGGCGTAGTCCAGGTCCAGCACCGGCGTGCCGCCATAGATGCCCACCGAGATTGCCGCGATGGCGCCGACGATCGGATTGCGCTTGAGGTTCTCGCGCGCCATAAGCACGGCTACGGCGTCCACCAGCGCCACATAGGCGCCGGTGATTGCCGCCGTGCGCGTGCCGCCGTCGGCCTGCAACACGTCGCAGTCCAGGGTGATCACCCGTTCGCCCAGCGCCTGACGGTTGACGCAGGCGCGCAGACTGCGGCCGATGAGGCGCTGGATTTCCATCGTCCGTCCACCCTGACCGCCGCGCGCCGCTTCGCGCTGGCAGCGCGTGTGCGTGGCGCGCGGCAGCATGCCGTATTCGGCAGTGACCCAGCCCTCACCCTTGCCGCGCAGCCAGGCCGGCGCGCGGTCCTCGATGCTGGCGGTGCACAGCACGCGGGTGTCGCCAAAACTCACCAGCACCGAGCCTTCGGCGTGACGGGTGAAATGACGTTGGATGCTGACCGGGCGCAGCTCGTCGCTGGCACGGCCACTGGGGCGGGCGGGGGAGGTCATGGGTGAGGGCCGTATGGGCGCGATTGGGCAGCGCGAAGGCGGAGAGTTTACCATTGCGGTCTTGTCACGGCCGGATACGACACGCATGATCTTCAGCATGACCGCCTGGGCCAGTGCAGAGGCCAACGGCCCGAGCGGCACCTTGAGCTGCGAATTGCGCTCGGTCAACCATCGCTACCTGGAGATCAGCCCGCGCCTGCCCGAAGAGCTGCGCGGCTATGAATCATTGCTGCGCGAGCGCATCGAAGGCGTG
>JBDTIE010000254.1:0-4955 GCA_039936515.1 Rhodanobacter sp.
CGGCAGCAGGAACGCCACGGCGCTGTACAACCACGCCACGCCGGTGCCCAGCGCGATCAGCGTGTACATGTTTGGCTGCCACGGCCGCAAAGAACGCCAGCCGCGAACGAAGAACGGCGCGCCACCCCACAGCACCACCACGCTGGCCAGCAGCGCCTCGACCCACAGCGCCACGCTGCCCCACGGCGCCGGCATTTGCCAGCCGAAAAGGTGCGGCCCCATCGCCAGCAGGAACACTGGCGTGGTGAGCACCACCAACAGCCAGAAACGTCGCGTCATCGACGCCAGCTCGCCGCCGTCCTCGGCGTCCAGCGTCGGCATCATCGGCTCCAGCGCCATGCCGCAGATCGGGCACGCGCCAGTACCGACCTGCTGCACTTGCGGATGCATGGGACAGGTGTAGATCGTACCCGGCGCTGTCTTCGTTGCCGGCCGCGGTGTCGCGTGCTCGTCGAGATACGCCGACGGGTTGGCTACAAATTTTTCGCGACAGCCGGCCGAACAGAAATGCCAGGTCTGGCCGGCATGTTCGGCGTGATGCTTTGCCGTTGCCGGATCAACACTCATGCCGCAGACCGGGTCGACCGCCTTCCCCGCCGCCGACTTGGCGTTACCCACGTCGTTGTGCTCGTGACCGCTCATGCCATCACCTCCTCGTCAGCCAGCGCAAGCAGGATCGGGCAGTCCTCGGGCTGGCCATGACCGGGACACGCCTGCACCAGCTGCACCAGACCATCGCGCACGCGCTGCAACTCGGCGATGCGCACATCCAGCGCATCCACCCGACGTTGCGCACGCTGCTTGACCGCCTTCACCCCGTGCTGGCGGTCGGCGGACAACGCCAGCAGCTCACGTATTTCCGCCAGCGTGAAGCCCAGATCCTTGGCACGACGGATAAATCGCAACTGCAGCACCGTGCTCTGGCCGTAACTGCGATAGCCCGACGCGCGCCGCTGCGGCTCCGGCAGCAGGCCCTCGCGTTCGTAATAGCGGATCGTGTCAATCGCCACGCCAACGCGCTTGGCGATGGTGCCGATGGTCAGGGAAGCTGTTTGCGTATTCATGCTACGTAGTCTAGACCATTGATCAAGGTCCAGTGTCAAGACCCACAGCACAAACCGTTGCTGGCAGCCGCCGCCCTGCAACGCTGTGGCATTCACCGCTTGACGACCGACAATGCAAGACCATGCGTTCAACTGTGCCCATCGCCAGCAAAGGCAGCTACACGCATGTGGATCGTGATATTCGTCACCGTGGTGCTCACCGCCTTTGCCGTGATCGTGATGATGAATTTCCATCGTCCGGAAAAGTCCGTGCGCCACCCGGTACTGCACAACCATCCGATCGACGACCCGCGTTTCATCCACGAGATGGACGCCATGCTCGGGCCAGCCCTGGTGGGGGGCAACGCCATCACCGCGCTGCAAAACGGCGACGAGATCTTCCCCGCGATGTTGCAGGCAATCCGTGCAGCGCAGCGGAGCATCACCTTCGAGACCTACATTTACTGGTCCGGCGAGATCGGCCAGGAGTTTGCCGATGCATTGAAGGAACGCTGCCTGGCCGGGGTGGCGGTGCACGTAATGCTGGACTGGGCCGGCAGCGCAAAGATGGACGCCCGCCTGCTCGATGAACTGGTCGATGCCGGTATCGAGCTGCAGCGTTACCACCCGCTGCGCTGGTACACCATCGCGCGGCTGAACAATCGCACCCACCGCAAACTGCTGATCGTGGATGGCCGCATCGGTTTCACCGGTGGCGTCGGCATTGCCGACCAGTGGAACGGCCACGCTCAGGATCCGGATCATTGGCGCGACATCCACTTCCGTGTGCAAGGCCCGGTGGTGGCGCAACTGCAGGCCGGTTTCATGGACAACTGGATCAAGTCCACCGGCTGCGTGTTGCACAGTGACGCGTACTACCCGGTATTGGACAAGTCCGGTGACAAAGGCATGCATTTGTTCGTCAGTTCGCCGGCTGGTGGCAGCGCCAGCATGCGCCTGATGTACCTGCTGGCCATTGCCGCCACCGCGCGCTCGATCGACCTGCAGGCGGCCTACTTCATTCCAGACCGGCTGGTCGTGGATGCCCTGGTCGCCGCGCGTGAGCGCGGGGTGCGCATCCGGCTGCTGGTCCCGGGCAGATACATCGACTCGGCCTTGGTGCGCATGGCCAGCCGCCGTCGCTGGGGCAGACTGCTCGCCGCGGGCGTGGAGATCCACGAATACCAGCCCACCATGATGCACAACAAGATGCTGATCCTCGACGGCGAACTGGTTTCGGTCGGATCCACCAACTTCGACATGCGTTCGTTCGACCTCAATGACGAAGCCAGCCTCAACATCTATTCGCGTGAATTCGGCCAGCAGATGACCGCGGCCATGGACGCCGACCTGCAGCACGCCGAGGCGTACACGCTGGCGAAATGGCGCCACCGGCCGTGGCGACAGAAGCTCGGCGAACTGCTGGTGCGGCCGCTGGAGTCGCAACTGTAAGCCAACCGCAGGCGCGCATGAAAACTCGCCTGGCCGCGCTCGCCGCTAAGGCAGCGCGTCTTCGGCGGCCACAAACCCGCCGGTCTGCCGCTGCCACAAGCGAGCGTACAAGCCGCTGCGCGAAATCAGTTGCGCATGCGTGCCGCTCTCGACGATGACGCCCTGGTCCAGCACCACCAGCCGGTCCATCCGCGCGATGGTGGACAGCCGGTGCGCGATGGCGATCACCGTCTTGCCCTGCATCAGGATGTCCAGGCTGTCCTGGATGGCTGCCTCGGCCTCGGAATCGAGTGCCGAGGTGGCTTCGTCCAGCACCAGGATCGGCGCGTCCTTCAACAGCACGCGGGCAATGGCGATGCGCTGACGCTGGCCACCACTGAGTTTCACGCCGCGCTCGCCAACCAGCGCGTCGTAGCCAACTCGGCCTTCGCCGTCGCTGAGGGTGGGAATGAACTCGTCGGCGCGGGCCTTGCGCACGGCGTCGGCAATCTGCGCGGCGCTGGCGTCGGGCCGGCCGTAAAGCAGGTTGTCGCGGATGGAGCGATGCAGCAGCGAGGTGTCCTGGGTCACCACGCCGATCTGTGAGCGCAGGCTTTCCTGCTCGACTTCGGCGATGTCTTGGCCGTCAATCAGAATGCGGCCGGACTCAAGGTCGTACAGCCTCAGCAAGACGTTGACCAGGGTGGACTTGCCCGCACCCGACGGCCCGACCACGCCGATCTTCTCCCCGGCGCGCACGGCCAGGTCAAGTCCGGCAATCACCCCGCCGTGCTTGCCATAGTGAAAGTGGATGTGGTCAAACTGCACCGCGCCGTGCGTCACCTGCAACGGCATCGCGCCGTCGCGATCCTGCACGGCGCGTGGCTGGGCAATCGTGGTGATGCCATCCTGCACGGTGCCGACATCCTCGAAGATGCCGTTGACCACCCACATGATCCAGCCGGACATGTTGTTGATGCGGATCACCAGTCCGGTCGACAACGCGATCGCGCCCACGCTCACCCGGCCCTCGCTCCACAGCCACAACGCCAGCGCCGAGGTGCCGACGATCAGCAGGCCATTGAGCGTGGTGACGCTGACATCCATCATCGTGGTGACGCGGGTCATGCGCTGCGCCTTGGCCGTCTGCTCAGCCATCGCTTGGGCCACGTAACCCTCCTCGCGATGCGTGTGCGCGAACAGCTTGAGCGTCAGCACGTTGCTGTAACCGTCGACGATGCGCCCCATCAGTTTGGAGCGCGCCTCCGAAGCCAGCCACGAACGGTGCTTGATGCGCGGGATGAAATACGCCAGCAGCCCGACGTAGACGACGACCCAGACCAGCAGCGGCACCGCCAGCCATACGTCCGCATGCGCAAACAGCAGCGCGGCGCTGCCGGTGTAGATCAGCACGTACCAGATGGCGTCGACCATCTGCACCGCCGAGGCGCGCAACGCGCTGCCGGTCTGCATGATGCGGTTGGCGATACGGCCGGCAAAGTCGTTCTGAAAAAAGCCCAGGCTCTGGCGGATCACGTAGCGATGGTTTTGCCAGCGGATGCGGTTGGTGAGGGTGGGCACGATGGCTTGGTTGACCAGCAGGTCGTGCAGGCCGTTGAACGCAGGCCGCGCCACCAGCGCCACCAGACCCATCCACGCCAGCTCGGCTGCGTGCACGCGAAAGAATCCCGGCGTCGGCATACCGCGCGCCATGTCCACGATGCTTCCGATGAAGCCGAACAGCGACACCTCGATGATCGCCACGAAGAAGCCGACGACGAGGGTCGCGGCGAATAGCGGCCACACCTGGCGCAGGTAAAAGGCGTAGAAATGCCACACGCGCTGCGGCGGCATGCGCTCATCGGCGTCCTTGAATGCATCGATGAGGGACTCAAACCAGCGAAAGATCATGGCGGCGTCGCTGCGGTAAACCGGTAACGTGCGAGCAGCATGCCGGTTTGGCAAGCGCTCTGCGCACGCTGGCAGCCACCGCCCAGGCTGAACGCCACGCCGCGCGCGCGATTGACCGTTTCCCGCTGCGCTCCGATCATTGCCGGATGCGCACTGCCCTTCGCTGGATTGCACCCCTGCTGCTTGTCCTGGGCAGCGCCATGGCCTTTGCACAAAGCGCCGAGCCAGCGGCAAATCCGGCGCCGGCAGTCACGCCGGCGCAAACCCTGGACACGCTCGGCGCGCAATTAGCCAGCGTGCAGGCAACACTCAAACGCAAGAACAACGATATTCCGCTGGCGGACCTGCGCGGCCAGGCGTTGAGCGTGCAGGACCAGGCGCGGCAACTGGCGGCCAGCCTTGCACCGCAGATGGCGGCACTGCAGGCGCAGCTGACGGTGCTGGGGGCCGCGCCGGTCAAGGGTGCGCCGCCGGAGTCTTCGGAGGTCAGTTCGCAAAGGCGCCAGCTGGACAAGGCGCAGGCTGCCGTTGACGCGCAGATCAAGCAGGCACAGTTGCTCAACCAGAACG
>JBDTIE010000255.1:0-5738 GCA_039936515.1 Rhodanobacter sp.
CGCAGCGGCCCGGTGGAACACAGTCACACCGGGCCGTAACGAGGTTACTCGACGCTGATGGATCCGTGCATCAGCGCGGAGTGCCCCGGAAAGCTGCAGAAGAACTCGTAGGGACCGTCACTCTTGATCTTGCTTACCGGGAAGCTCACCGACGTCGTCTCGCCACCACCGATCAAGGTGGTATGGGCGATGACGCGTGCATCATCGGCCTTCAGATAACCAGCAGCTGCGCCGGCCTTCATCGCGTCGGCATCCACCCCGGCCATGTCGGCCTGCTTGGTGATGACGACGTCGTGGCCCATCGCGGTCACCGGCATCTTGCCCGTGTGCTTCAGGGTGATCTTGAAATCGGTGCACGACGAGGGCACGACGATGGACGACACGTTGTACTGCATCGCGTCGTTGCCTTCGATCTCGGTGGCGCAATCGGTGACGACAGCGGCGGGCTTGTCACCGGCGGCCGCCATGGCCGACGGAGCTGCCGGCGCTGCCTCGGTGGTTACGGCTGCATCCGGCATTGGCGCGGGGGCGACGGTCGCCGCGGCGGGTGGCATGGTGGACTGCGAAGTGTCCGACGGAGCGTTGTTGCCGCACGCCGACAACGCCAGCGCGCAGCCCATGGCAAGTACGGTCATCTTGATATTCATCGTTACATTCCTCCGGTTCAAAGCGGCATCCTCCGACGCAGAGGCTCTGCAGCGCGTGAAGACGGCCTCACCGCGAGCGCCTGAAGCAGGCCCGCAATCGACCGCGTCACCCCAAGTATTCAGCTTTTGGCGCGTTGGCCAGGCGCCGGTCCAATCGACCACGCCATGCCCTCGCCGGCGCGCATCGGCACGCACATGCCATCTCCAACCGGCAATGTGTCAGGCACAGTCCACGGCTTGCGCTGCAGCGTGATGCGGTCGCGGTTGCGCGGCAGGCCGTAGAAATCGGCACCGTGGAAACTGGCAAACGCTTCGAGCTGGTCCAACTTGTCCACCTGCTCAAACGCTTCGGCGTACAGCTCCATGGCCGCATGCGCGGTATAGATGCCGGCGCAGCCGCAGGCGCTTTCCTTGGCTTCGCGCGCGTGCGGCGCGCTGTCGGTGCCGAGAAAAAAGTGCGCGCTGCCACTGGTGGCCGCCTGCAGCAGCGCGCGGCGGTGGGTTTCGCGCTTGAGCACCGGGGCGCAGTAGTGATGCGGGCGGATGCCGCCGGCAAACAACGCGTTGCGGTTCAGCAGCAAATGGTGCGCGGTAATCGTGGCCGCCACGTGATCCGGGGCCTGGCTGACGAACTCCACCGCCGCGCGCGTGGTGATGTGCTCCAGCACCATGCGCAAGTCCGGAAAACGCTCGCGCAACGGCAGCAGATGGCGCTCGAGGAACACCCGTTCGCGGTCGAACACATCCACCGCCGGGTCGGTAACCTCGCCATGCATCAACAGGGGCAAGCCGTGCCGCTGCATCGCTTCCAGCACCGGGTACACCTGTGCCAGGTCGCGCACGCCCGACTGCGAATTGGTGGTGGCGCCGGCGGGGTAGTACTTCACCGCAAACACGCTACCGCTAGCCTTGGCGCGCACAATCTCATCGGGCTCGGTGGCCTCGGTAAGGTATAGCGTCATCAGCGGCTGAAACGCCGTGCCCACCGGCAAGCTGGCCAGGATCCGCCGGCGGTAATCGTCGGCCTGCGCCACCGTGACTATTGGCGGCTTGAGGTTGGGCATGACGATTGCGCGGGCAAACTGCCGCGCAGTTGCAGATGCCAGCGAACCCAGCATCGCTCCGTCGCGCAGATGCACGTGCCAGTCATCCGGACGAGTGATCTCAAGCTGGCTCAGCGTCATCGCGGTCGTGCTCCGGTACACGGATCAAAAGACAGTTGGCAAGGTGCGCACCGCGGCGCGAGCACCGCTGAACAGGTGCGCCCAGACCATGGGATGAGCGGTGGCGCACAATCAGCCGCCACGCCAACACCGTCCCGCCATTATCGCCTGCCGACGCGACAGCGCCCATGCCGCGTCGCGCGCGCAAACCAGCCACGCCGTGCGAGCGTGCGCAAGCCGTGCCGCCGCCACTGGCCACGCCTCAGGCCAAGTGCAGATCCCCGTCGTGGTGGTGGGCATGGTCTGCGCACCTTCAATCGGTCAGGACCCATCGCGCCTGCCCTCGCCCCGGAATAACATACGTTATAACTTGCTCCGGAGCCGCCATGAAACTGAAGATCACCACCATCGGCAACTCGGCCGGCGTCATCCTGCCGCGCGACCTGCTGGCGCGCCTGCGTCTGGAAAAAGGCGATGAGCTGTTCGCACTGGAGACCCCCGACGGCATCCGCCTGACCACTTATGACCCCACCCTAGCCAAGCAGATGGAGGTGGCAGAGGAAGTCATGCGCAAGGATCGCAACGTCCTGCACAAATTGGCGCAATAAGCCGTGACCATGATCATCTGGATCGAAAGGCCACTCGCCATCGCCATCCACGAACGCCAACTCTCCGAGCATGGCGGCGGCATCGGCGTGCGCGACGAAAACCTGCTGGATTCCGCACTCGCCCGTTCGCAGCAAAGCCATGCCTACGGCGATCCACCGCCCGACCTCGCCGACCTGGCCGACCTGGCCGCCAGCCTCGCCTTCGGGCTGGCGCGCAACCGCCCCTTCGTCGACGGCAACAAGGGCACTGCACATGTCTGCTATCGCGTATTTCTGGCACTCAATGGGGTTGATCTCGTCGCGCGTGACGAGGAAAAATACGTCAGCATGATCGCGCTCGCCGAAGGCAGCCTGGCCGAGGCCGAGTTCGCCCGCTGGCTACGCGAGCACATCAGTGTCGACGCCCCAAAGCGCGTCAACGAATCACGTGGGCGCTACGCGCGGTGAAGCTCAAAAGGGCCGAACGAAGTCAAGCACCAAGATCAAACCGGAAGTCTCCGCCCCACCTGTACATCTTTATGTAGAGAGCTGACGCAATTCGCGCAATGAGCCGGCCAGGACGGTGAATGCCGATTTTGCGAATAGCACGGCAATGGCGAGTCCCACGATGAGGTCCGGCCAGCGTGTCGCGGTGAGCCAGACCGCTGCCGCTGCCACGATGACACCGACGTTGGCGATAAGGTCGTTGCGCGAGCACAACCACACCGAACTCATGTTGATGTCGTCGGCACGGTGACGCCAGAGCATGGCGAAACACACACCGTTGGCCGCCAGCGCGAGCAGGCCGATACCCCCAATCACCTCGAAGGCCGGCACCTGCGGCACCGCAATCTTGTAGATCACCTGGCCGAACGCCAGCACCGCAAATGCTGCCATCACCACGCCTTTCAACAGCGCCGACCGCGCCTTGGTCCATGCACTCTGCGCCACCGCGTACAGACTGAATGCGTAGACCAGCGCATCGCCAAGCATGTCCAGCGAATCCGACACGAGCGAAGCCGAACCCGACGCCAGCCCCGCGAGCAACTCGACCACGAACATCACGGCATTGATGGCAAGCACTACCTTCAACATCGCAGCCTGTCGATGTCGCAAGGCTTCCAGCTCGCAGGACTTGTCGGAACAGCAATCGCTCATCGGCTTCCGGTTGGGGATGAAGCGCTTCGTACACAAAAAGCAGCAGGCATTGTCCTCGTCCAGCAAGAAGATCAACGGAGCGATCGAAGGATGAGGTCGAAGGCGGTGACAGCGAGAGTAACTTAACCTCCTCGGTCTCGAGTTCCCGCTGTCGGATCAGAGGCGCTTCGTCCTCCTGCGAAGGCCGAGTGGCTTTTCTCTGCTTGGCCAGAGAAAAGTCACCCAAAGCGAAGTCGCCGCAGGCGAACGAAAGCTTTTGACGTTTGAGTCTCGATCTAAATGATTGGGCGCCACATGCAGCAGGAGCATCGCGCCCGAGCGCGCTCCTGCGAAGGCCGCGTCCGGCATTGGCGGATCGCACGCCCCGATCGCTAACCCGCGATGCCCAAACCATCGATGCCGGCGATCGCGGCCGGATCAAAGCCGGCCAGCGCGCTGAAGCGACGTCCGCGTTCGGCGTAATCCTTGAACTGGTCAAAGCTGGGTGCACCCGGCGACAGCAGGATTACCCCACCCTCCGGCGTGCGCGCCTTCGCCTCCGACACGGCGCTGGCCAGGTCGTCCACCCGTGACATCGGGCAGGAAACACCACCGGCGCGCAGCGCGTCGGCGATACGGCCACCGTTACCGCCCATGCACACGATCGCGTTCGGCGGCGCCTTGCACACGACCTCGACAAACGGTGTCCAGTCCAGACCGCGGTCATGCCCGCCGACCAGCACGGTCACCGCGCGATCGTGCAGGCTTTCCAGTGCCGCCAGCGTGGCCAGCGGCGTGGTGCTGATGGAATCGTTGACCCAGTGCCAGCCGCCGCTTTCACCCAGCGGTTGCAGCCGATGCGGCAGCGGGCGGAAGCTGGCCAGCGCCGGCGCCGCGGCCAGGGCGTCCAGGCCGATCGCTTCCAGCGCAGCCAGCGCCGCGCAGGCGTTCAGGGCGTTGTGCAGGCCGGGTGCGTGCAGGCGCGTGATGTCGAACACCTTGCGTTGCTGGCGGCAGATGAAAGCGTCGGCTACATGCCAAGGCGCGCCGTCCGCAAAAGTGATGCGGTTGCCGTGGGCGGCGGTCTTTTCCAGCAACAGCGGCTGGCCGCCGTTGACCAGCAATTGTTGTGACGCATCGGCCAGCTTCAGCTTGTCGGCGACGTAACGCTCGCGCGAGCCGTGCCAGTCCAGGTGTTCCTCATACAGGCTGGTGACCACGCCCAAGGCCAGCGGGCCGGCGTCTCCGGTCTGGAAACTGGACAGCTCGATCACCCACAGTTCGGCGCGTTGGTCGAGCAGCGTCAGCAACGGCAGGCCGATGTTCCCGGCCAGCGCGGTACGCACGCCCAGGCTGCGCGCCAGGTGCGCAACCATCGCGCTGGTGGTGCTTTTGCCCTTGGTGCCGGTGATGCCGATGACGCGCTCGTCCGGCTGCTTTTCGATGGAATGTTCGGCAAACCACAGCGCCGTGCCGGAGGTGAAGCAGGTGCCCCGATCAGCCGCCTCGAGCAGGGCCGGCTTGTAGGCGGAGATGCCCGGCGACTTGACGACGATGTCGAAGCTGGCCAACTGCGCGGCATCGGGCTCGCCAATGATGATGGTCAGGACCGGATCGAAAGCACGCGCCGAGTCTGCTTCGGCGGCGCTGCACAGCAAGGTCAGGGCCAGCGTCGGCACGCGCACGCGCAGCGCGTGGATCACCGCGTGCGCCTCGCGGCCAAAACCCCAGATGCCGACGCGTTGCCCGGCCAAGTCAGCGATGCGCATGCGCGGCCCCGACAATGATCAATGGCGCGCGCGCGGGCATCAGCCGATAACCGCCAGTGCGGCGCGCAGGCGTGCTGGTACGCGATGCTCGCTGCCGGGCAGCAGCCACGGCTCCAGCGCCAGCGCGGTGGTGTCCAGCTGCGGCGCAATGGTGTGCCGGAAGCGCGCGATCAAGACGTCCTCGCGCCACTCCGGCCGCTGGCTGAGGGCAAACATGGCGGCACGCGCCTCGGCGCCCTCGCCCACGCATTCGAACGGCTTGTGGTCGTGGTATTCCAGCAGCGCATCGAAGCCGGCGGCCTGCTCCGCGTCGTCGAGCAGGTTGCGGCCAAAGATCGACAGCAGCCGCGGCTTGGGCACAAACGGCGCCAATGCCAGAAAGACGAAATGGCACTTGGGACACTGCGCGCACCAGCGATCGGCAGGCTTGGGCCC
>JBDTIE010000256.1:0-3243 GCA_039936515.1 Rhodanobacter sp.
ATTCGTTGTCCGGCGAACAGCTGGTGATCTCCAACTCCGACCTGCTCAAGGAGCTGGTACACAACTACAGCCGCATGTCCCGGCGCCGCGTGGTGTTTGGCTTCCGCGTGCCATACGGCACGACCCGCGCGCAGACCGCGCACATCGTGGCGCAGACGCGCAGCTTCATCGAAGGCGTCGAACAGGCGCAGTTTGATCGCGGACACCTGGTCGCGTTCGGTGAGTTCGCGCTGGAATTCGAGTTTGTCTACTACGTGCTCAGTGCCGACTACAGCGTGTATCGCAACGTCCAGCAGCAGGTGAACTTCCAGGTGATGGATCTGCTTGACGAGATGCAGGTGCGGTTTGCCGTGCCAACGCGCACCTTGCACAAGGGCGACTCGTCAGAGCCCGCGGCAGAACAATGAGTCGGTTGCCGGGGACGGGGCGTCGCGTGGCCATGCAGCCCAATCGCCTGCCGGTGGCCGACGCGATTTCGGCCCGGTCCGGGCGCTGGCCATGATCGTCCGTGACGTCCGCTGCCGCGCCCGCGCGCAACCGGTTCTTCACATGATGCGGACTAGGTTTCGACGGTCAGGCACCATCGTTGCCACTGCCGCTGCTGCCGCGCAACGACGTGGCTACCCACCATCATCCGGCAACCAAGCTTGCCGCCCCGGGATTTTCAAGACATGAGCCGGATCGAGGACTACGCGGTCATCGGCAATTGCGAGACGATGGCGCTGGTCAATCGCGACGCAACCATCCACTGGCTGTGCCTGCCGCGATTCGATTCCGACGCGTGCTTTGCGGCGTTGCTGGGCGACGGTGGCAACGGTTATTGGCGTCTGGCGCCGGCAGATGATGGAGCGCAGATCGAGCGGCGCTACCGCGACGGAACGCTGGTGCTGGAAACCGAGTTCACCACGGCGGACGGCACGGTGCTGGTCATCGACTGCATGCGCGCGCACGACAACGACGACAATGTCGACGTTTTGCGCCTGGTCCGCGGCATCCACGGCAAGGTGCCGATGTGCATGCGCTTGTGCCTGCGTTTTGGCTACGGCCATGTTGTGCCCTGGGTGAGCCGCACGGCTGACGGTCGCATGCAGGCCATGTCCGGGCCCGACCGGGTGGTGCTGTCAAGCTCGGCCGAGTTGCGCGGCGAGGATCTCACCACCCTGGCCGACTGTGTCGTGGCTGCCGGTGAAGAGGTCCCGTTTGCGCTGACCTGGCGCAACTCCTGGCAACCGTTGTCCGCGGCTGTGGACGTGGCCGCAGGCATCGCCCAGGAGACCGCCCAATGGACACGCTGGTCCTCGCGTTGCAAGCCAGCCGGCGCGTGGACCGAGGCGGTCATGCGCTCGCTGATCACGCTCAAGGCGCTGTCGCACCGGGAGACCGGCGGCATCGTTGCCGCGGCGACCACCTCATTGCCTGAAGAAATCGGCGGCGAGCGCAACTGGGACTACCGCTATTGCTGGTTGCGCGATTCCACGCTGACCTTGTTTGCGCTGACCGAGTCGGGCTATTTCGATGAAGCCGTTGCCTGGCGGCAGTGGTTGCTGCGGGCGGTCGGCGGTGATCCGGCACATCCGCAGATCATGTACGGGGTGGGTGGTGAACGCCGCCTGGCGGAAGTGGATCTGCCCTGGCTCGCAGGCTATGCCGGCAGCAAACCGGTGCGCATTGGCAATGCCGCCAGCGGGCAGCTGCAGCTGGACGTCTATGGCGAGCTGATGGATTCGCTGTACCACGCGCGCCATGCCGGGCTGGATGAACTTGACGCCGGCTGGGACCTGCAGCGCCTGCTGGTCGAGCATCTGGAAACGGTGTGGCAGCAGCCTGATGAAGGCATTTGGGAAATACGCGGGGCGCCGCTCCAGTTCACCCATTCCAAGGTCATGGCGTGGGTGGCAGTGGACCGGGCGATCCGCAGCATCGAGGAGTTCGATGAGCACGGCCCGCTTGAGCGCTGGCGCGAGTTGCGCCAGCGCATTCACGACGACGTGTGCGAGCACGGCTTCGACCGGGAGCTGGGATCGTTCGTGCAGTCCTATGGCAGCAAGGCCATGGATGCCAGCCTGCTGCAGATCCCGCTGGTGGGTTTTTTGCGCGCCGACGACGAACGCGTGCGCGGCACCATCGCGCAGGTCGAAGCGCAGTTGCTCGATGGCGGATTCGTCCGTCGCTACAACACCGGCGCAAAAGTGGACGGGCTCAAGGGCCGCGAGGGCGTGTTCCTGGCCTGCAGCTTCTGGCTCGCCGATTGCATGGTGCTTCAAGGCCGTGTGGATCAGGCGCGCGAACTTTTCGAGCGCCTGCTGGCGTTGCGCAACGACGTTGGCTTGCTGGCCGAGGAATACGACCCGCAGGCTCGCCGGCAACTGGGCAACTTCCCGCAGGCGTTCTCGCATATCGCCCTGGTCAACACCGCGCACAACCTCAGTCGTGCATCCAAGCCGGTGGAAAAGCGTGCCGGCTTTGGCAAGCAGGGATAGCCGCACCCCGGCTGGATGCCGTCAGTTGCGGCGGCCGCCCACGTTCATGCCAGTCAGATGTCCGTAGTCGTGGAAGCGCGGGCGTCCCGACGGCTCTTGAGCAGGCTGGCGATGGTGGTGACGGCGAGGATCGAGATGATGATGACCAGCGACAGCCAGGTGGAAATGGCCGGCACCAGGTCGATCGGCTCGCCGCCGTTGACGAACGGCAAACTGTTTGTATGCATCGCCTCGATGATCAGCTTGACGCCGATGAAGGCCAGCACCAGGGCCAGCCCCAGGCTCAGGTAGACCAGCTTCTTGAGCAGGCCGCCGATGAGGAAGTACAGCTCGATCAGCCCCAGCAGCGCGAAGGCGTTGGTGGTGAACACGATGTACGGCACATCGGTCAGGCCGTAGATGGCGGGAATCGAATCCAGCGCAAACAGGATGTCAGTCATGCCGATGGCCAGCATCACCATCATCATCGGTGTCATGTAGCGTTTGCCGTCGATGATGGTGGTCATCCTGGCGCCGTCGTATTCCTCGGTGGCCGGCAGGATCTTCTGCATCATGCGCACCATGACGTTGGGTTCGTAGGGTTCGTCCTCCTCGTGCTTTTCAAACGCCAGCTTGAGCGCGGTGAGGATCAGGAACAGTCCGAAGATGTAGAACACCCAGCTGAAGTGGGCAATGGCCGCCGCGCCAATGAGGATGAAGATCGTGCGCAGGATCAGTGCGATGATCACGCCCACCAGCAACACTTTCTGCTGCAGCGCCCTGG
>JBDTIE010000257.1:0-8187 GCA_039936515.1 Rhodanobacter sp.
TATTGATCGTGCTGCGGGTACGGAACAGCAGCACGAGTATGGCCAGGCCGATGGCGGCTTCCGCCGCGGCCACGGTGAGGATGAAGAACACGAACACCTGCCCGGACACGTCCCCGAGGAAACGCGAGAACGCGACAAAATTGGTGTTGACCGCCAGCAACATCAGCTCGATGGACATCAGCAGCACGATCACGTTTTTGCGGTTGATGAACAGCCCGGCCACGGCGATGCAGAACAGCACCGCGCCCAACACGATGTAATGCGCAAGGGTGATCATGAGCGCGGCTCCTCGGAAGCGGTGGATTCGTTGCCGTGGGACGGCGCCATCTTGACCATGCGTAGCCGTTGCCGCGGATCAACCCGCACCTGCTGGCTGGCATTTTCATAACGCGTGTCGCGCCGCTCACGCAGCGTCAGCGCTACGGCTGCAATCACGCCGACAGTGAGGATCAAGGCGGCGATTTCGAACGGCAGCAGGTAGCGCGTGTACAGCGACTGTCCCAGCCACGCGGTATTGGACATGCCCGCGGCCAACGCCGGGTCGCCCCCGACCTCGCGCAGGTGCATGGCACGCACCCCGATGATGCCAAGCATTTCCACCAGCATGATCACCGCCACGATCAGGCCCACCGGCAGGAACTTGACGAAGCCCTCGCGGATCTTCTCCACGTCGATGTCGAGCATCATCACCACGAACAGGAACAACACCATCACCGCGCCGACGTAGACCACGATCAATGCCAGGGCGAGAAACTCCGCGTCCGCCAGCAGCCACAGGCACGCTGCGCTGAAGAACGTCAGCACCAACGCCAGCACCGCGTGCACGGTGTTCTTCAGCGTGATGACCGCCAGCGCCGCGGCCACGGTGACGGCGGCGAATGCGTAGAAGCAGATCAACTGGAACAATTGGATATCCATGGTCTGCCTCTACCGGTACGGGGCGTCTTGCGCGCGGTCGGCGGCAATCTGCTTTTCAAAGCGGTCACCGATGGCCAGCAACTGCTGCTTGTCCACCACGTTTTCACCACGATGCTCGAAGTGGTACTCGTGGATCGAGGACAACACGATGGAATCCACCGGGCAGCTTTCCTCGCAGAAACCGCAGAAGATGCACTTGAACAGGTCGATGTCGTAGCGCGTGGTACGGCGTTGGCCGTCACTCTCGCGCGGTGCCGAGTCAATGGTGATGGCCAGCGCCGGACATACCGCTTCGCACAATTTGCAGGCGATGCAGCGCTCCTCGCCGTTTTCGTAGCGGCGCAGTGCGAGCAAGCCACGAAAGCGGTTGGACTTGGGGATGTGCTCCATCGGGTAGCGCACCGTGTACTTGGCCGAGAACATGTAGCGCATGGTCACGCCCATGCCCTGGAACAGTTCAATCAGCAGCAAGCTCTTGAAGAAGCCAGTAATGCGGTTCATCAGTTTTCCTTACGCCCCCGCGCCAATGCTGACCCAGTCGAAGTAGCGCATGCAGGCGGAAACGGCCAGCCACGCAATGGCAATCGGGATCAGGACCTTCCAGCCCAAACGCATGATCTGGTCGTAGCGATAACGCGGAAAGGTCGCGCGCAGCCACAGGAACAGAAACGACACCAGGAACGCCTTGAGGAACAGCCAGGCCCAACTGCCGGTCCACAGCCAGTTGAGCCACGCCGGCGCGTCCACGCTCACCCAGCCCTGCAGCGGGCTGAGCCAGCCGCCGAGGAAGAAGATCGCGGACAGGAAGCTGACCAGGATCATGTTGGCGTATTCGGCCAGGAAGAAGATGGCGAACGCCGAACCGGAATATTCCACGTGGAAGCCGGCGACGATTTCCGACTCGCCCTCGGCCATGTCGAACGGGGCGCGGTTGGTCTCGGCCACGCCGGAGATGAAATAAATCACGAACACCGGCAACAGCGGCAGCCAGAACCATTCAAGGAAGCCCTTGCTGCCGGCTTGCGCGTTGACGATGTCGGTCAGGTTGAGGCTGCCGGCCAGTACCAGCACGCACACCAGGCACAGCCCCATGGCCAGCTCGTAGGAGATGACCTGTGCCGCCGAGCGCATCGCCCCGAGCAACGCATAGCGCGAGTTGGATGCCCAGCCGGCAATGATGATGCCGTACACGCCCATCGAGGTCATCGCCAGCAGGTACAGGATGCCGGCGTTCGCGTTGGACAACACCATCTTGGCGCTGAAAGGCACCACCGCCCACGCGGCCATGGCCGGGATCAACGCGATCAGTGGCGCCAGGAAATACAGGAAGCGGTTGGCCTTGGTCGGCAGGATGACTTCCTTGAACAGCAGCTTGAAGACGTCGGCAAACGCCTGCAGCAAGCCAAACGGCCCGATCTTGTTCGGCCCCAGGCGCACGTGCATCCAGCCGATGACCTTGCGTTCCCAGTACACGAACATCGCCACCGCCACGATCAGCGGCACGGCAATGGCCAGGATGTACAGCACTGGCAGCAGGAGATGATCGAAGAGTTGATCCATCATCGTGATCAGGCCTTGCGCAGGGTAAGCGCCGCGCCATAGGGCGGCAGCGTGGCGGTGAGGTCGCTGGCCGCCTCGATCCACACCGTGCCATCGGCCACGGTGTCGTCGATCACCAACGGGAACAGCGCGCCACCCAGTTGCACCTGCGCCGCCTCGGCCAGGCCCAGGCGTCGGGCCTCCTCGCCATTGATGCGCACGGCAGGCGGGCGGTTCAGTGGATGCGCATTGAGCGCGGTGGCGCGGCGCAGAACCGCGTCGCCGCGATAAATGGGCCAGCTGGCGAAGCGTTGCAGGCTGTCGCCAGCAGGCGCCGATACATCCGCTCGCGGGCAAAGCACCGGCTCCGCTTGGACCGGATGCGACGCGGGGCCGGGCAAGGCCGACATCCGCTCGGCCAGCTGCTCGCGCAAGCCGGCGATGTCGTCAAAATCGAAGCCTTCGATTTGCATGACGCCACCCAGGGCACGAAGCACTTTCCACCCCGCGCGTCCCTGCCCGGGCGCCTTGGCGCCGGCAATCACGCCTTGCGCCAGGCCATCGACATTCACCAGCGTGGCGTCGATTTCCGGCAGCAGCGCGATGGGCAAGATGACGTCGGCCACCTCACGCAGCGCGGCACTGGCAAAGGCGCTGAACGCCACCACCTGCCGTGCCCCGCGCAACGCGGCCAACGCCGCCGCCCCATCGGCGAAGTCGTACGGCGGTTCCACGCCATACAACAGGTAGCTCTTGCGCGGCTGCATCAGCATGGCCCGCGCATCCAGGCCGCCGCCATCGGGCACCAGCCCGACCTGGGCCAGGCCCAGCGCATTGGCGCCCACCGGCAGTTCGTCGTAAGCGGCGCCAGTGGCGTCGGCGATGAAGCGCGCCAGAGCACGCAACCACGAAGCCTGCGGATGGGTGGTGGCGGCCTCACCGACGATCACCACCGCGCCGCCAGCTTCCCCAGCCGCGTGCTTGAGCGCGCTGATCGCCTCGCCGTCCCCTTCGTCCGACGACACGCCGTCAAGAGCCGTTGCCAGCGTCGCCGGCGCAACCGCGCCCGCGGCAACCGCTGCCGCGGCAAGACCGAGCAAGGCTTCGACCATGGCCTGGGGCGCGACCACGGCCTCGCCCGCCAGCGCGTAATTGAAGTTGAAGTGCGCCGGATTGATCGCGTAGATGCGCGCGCCGTGCTTGCTCGCCTCATGCACGCGATGATTGAGCAGCGGCATCTCGTAGCGCAGGTCCGAACCCACCAGCAGCGCCGCGGTCACCTGCTGCACTGCCGCCACCGGCATGCCAAAGGGTGGCGCCACCGGCTGGTCGGAGAAATCGAGCTGACGCAACCGGTGATCGACATGTGAGCAACCCAGGCCGATGGACAGACGCCGCAGCAGGTCGCCCTCCTCGTTGGAGGTGGCCGGGTGCGCGAGGATGCCCAGATCATCGCCCGCAAACTTGCGCAGGGCGGTGGCGGTGAAGGCCAGTGCCTCGTCCCAGCTGACCGCCTGCCACTGGCCGTCACGCTTGATCTGCGGCGCGTCGACGCGGTCAGGCGCGTACATGCCCTGGTGGCTGTAGCGGTCGCGGTCGGCAAGCCAGCATTCGTTGATGGCTTCGTTGTCTCGCGGCACCACGCGCAGCACCTGGCCGCGGCGGGTGTGCAGCCACAGGTTGGAACCGAGCGCATCGTGGTAGCCAATGGACGGCTTGGCGATCAACTCCCAGGCGCGCGCCTTGAACTGGAACACCTTGTCGGTCAGCGCACCCACCGGGCACACATCGATGATGTTGCCCGACAGCTCGGTCTCCACGGTCTTGCCGATGTAGGTGCCGATCTGCATGTCGTCATTGCGGCTCATGCCGCCCAGCTCATAGCTTCCTGCAATCTCGCTGGTGAAGCGCACGCAGCGCGTGCAATGGATGCAGCGCGTCATCTTGGTGGCGACCAGCGGACCGATGTTCTCGTCCGCGACGGCGCGCTTGCCTTCGGTGAAGCGCGACACGCTGCGGCCGAAGCCCAGCGCCAGGTCCTGCAGCTCGCACTCGCCGCCCTGGTCGCACACCGGGCAATCCAGCGGATGGTTGATCAGCAGAAATTCCATCACGTCACGCTGGTACTGCAGCGCGAGCTTGGAGCGGGTCTGCACCTTCATGCCGTCAGCCACGGGCGTGGCACACGCCGGCAGGCCCTTCATCACCGGCCTGCCGCCCATCTCCACCTCGACCATGCACATGCGGCAGTTGGCGGCGATCGGCAATTTGCGGTGATAGCAGAAGCGCGGGATCTTGACGCCGATGGCATCAGCGGCCTCGATGATCATCGCGCCCTTGCGGATCGCCGTGGGCTTGCCGTCGATCTCGATGTTGACCAGGTCCGGCGCGGTGGTGGTGGGCTGCGCGCTCATGCAGCGACTCCGCGATCGATGCCTGCCATATGATCCTCGGCCAGTGAGTGGCCATGGGTGACGTAATACTCGAACTCGTTCCAGAACTGGCGCAGGAAACCCTGCACCGGCCAGGCGGCGGCCTCGCCAAAGGCGCAAATGGTGTGGCCCTCGATTTGCCCGGCGACGGTCTTGAGCCGGTGCAGATCCTCCACCGTGCCTTCGCCGGCGACGATCCGCTGCAACACGCGGTGCATCCAGCCGGTGCCTTCGCGGCACGGCGTGCACTGGCCACACGATTCCTTGTGATAGAACTGCGAGATGCGGCACGTCAACTTGACCGTGCACACGCTGTCATCCAGCACCATGACCGCGCCCGAGCCCAGGCCGGTGTGCAGCGCCTTCAGGGTGTCGTAATCCATCGGCAAACCGCTGAGCTCCTGCGCGTTCAACACCGGCATGGACGCGCCGCCGGGGATCGCGCCCTTGAGCGTACGTCCCGGACGCAGGCCACCTGCCAACGCCAGCAACTCGTCGAACGTGGTGCCCAGCGGCACCTCGAAGTTGCCGGCATGCTGCACGCAGCCGGACACGGAGAACACCTTCGGCCCACCGTTCTTGGTCTTGCTTTGCGCCAGAAACCAGTCCGCGCCCTTGCGCAGGATCGACGGCACCGAGGCATAGGTCTCGGTGTTGTTGATGGTCGTGGGCTTGCCGTACAGACCAAAGCCGGCCGGGAACGGCGGCTTGAAGCGCGGCATGCCCTTCTTGCCTTCGAGCGATTCCATCAACGCGGTCTCTTCACCGCAGATGTAGGCACCCGCGCCCAGCGCGTTGAAGATGTCCACGTTGATGCCACTGCCCTGGATATTGGTGCCCAGCAGGCCAGCGGCATAGGCCTCGGCCAGGGCTTCCTCGCAATGCTCGAACGGCTCGTGATGGAACTCGCCGCGCAGGTAGTTGTAGGCCACGGTGGAACCGGTGCAGTAGCACGCAATGGCCATGCCCTCGATCACCGCATGCGGGTTGTAGCGCAGGATGTCGCGATCCTTGCAAGTACCCGGCTCGGACTCGTCGGAGTTGCACAGGATGTACTTCTGCATGTCGCCTTGCGGCATGAACGACCACTTCAACCCCGTCGGGAAGCCCGCGCCACCGCGTCCGCGCAGGTTGCTCTTCTTGATCTCGTCAATCAGCACCTTCGGATCGGGCTTGTCGGCGATGATTTTTTTCCATGCCTCGTAGCCGCCAATCTGCAGATAGTTGTCCAGCGTCCACGGCTTGTCGAAGTGCAGCGTGGTGTAGACGACCTGATGTTCTTGAGGTGCGGGTCCAACGGCCATGCCCTACTCCAGCCCATCCAGGATTTCGTCCACTTTCTGGACGGTCAAGTGCTCGTGATAATGGCCGTTGACGGTCATCACCGGCGCAGCAGTGCAAGCGGCCACACACTCCTCTTCGCGCTTGAGATAAACCCGGCCATCGGCGGTGCTTTCGCCCAGCTTGACGCCCAGCCTGGCCTCGCAATGGCGCACCAGATCCTCCGCGCCATTCAACCAGCACGAAATGTTCGTGCAGATCGCCACGTTGTTGCGGCCCACCGGACGGGTCTCCAGCATGGAATAGAAACTCGCCACCTCGTACGCCCAGATCGCATGCACCTGCAGGTACTTGGCCACCGCCGTGATCAACTCGTCGGTGAGGTAACCGTTGTTCTGCTCCTGCGCGACAAACAGCGCCTGGATAAGCGCCGAGCGCTTGCGCTCTGGCGGAAACTTGGCCACCCAGTGGTCAATATGCTCACGCGTGGCCGCGCTGAGCACGAGCAACGGCTCGACGTTCTTGACCTGTTCGAAATGTCCGGTGGATTTCATGGCTGAGAACCCGGGAATAGGGAGTGGAGAATGGGGAATGGAAAAAGCAGGGTGTGCGCCAATGGGGTAACGCCGGCAACGCCGCGCGGGTATCGCAAGCGTGTGGCTTTGCCGATTGCCGACTGCCTGTTTCCCATTCCCTGCTTCATCGATCCACCTCGCCAAACACGAGGTCATAGGTCCCGATCATGGCCACCACGTCGGCAAGCATGTGCCCGCGCACGACGGTGTCCATGGACGACAGATGGGCAAAGCCGGGCGCGCGCAGGTGCACGCGGAACGGCTTGTTCGCGCCATCGGAAATCAGGTAGCAGCCAAACTCGCCCTTGGGTGCTTCCACCGCCGCATAGGTCTCCCCGGCAGGTACGCAATAGCCCTCGGTGAAGAGTTTGAAGTGATGGATCATCGCTTCCATGTCCTCCTTCATCTCCATGCGCGAAGGCGGCGCGACCTTGAAGTTCTTCACGATCACCGGGCCGGGATTGGCGCGCAGCCACTGCGCGCACTGGCGGATGATGCGGTTGGACTGGCGCATTTCCGCAATCCGCACCAGGTAGCGGTCATAGCAGTCGCCGTTGGTGCCTACCGGGACGTCGAAATCCATCTCGGCATATTTCGCGTACGGCTGCTTCTTGCGCAGGTCCCATTCGATGCCCGAGCCACGCAGCATCACCCCGGACATGCTCCACTGCTGGGCCAGTTCCGGGCTGATCACGCCGATGCCGACGGTGCGCTGCTTCCAGATGCGGTTGGGGGTCAGCAACTCTTCGTATTCGTCGACCTTGTGCGGGAAGTCGGCGGTGAAGGCATCCAGGTAATCCAGCAGCGAGCCCTCGCGCCAGCTGTTGATGCGCTTCAGATCCTTGCCCTTGTGCCACGGCGACTCGCGGTATTTGGTCATCTGCGCCGGCAGGTCGCGATACACGCCGCCGGGGCGGTAGTAGGTGGCGTGCAGTCGTGCGCCGGACACCGCCTCGTAGACGTCCATCAGTTCCTCGCGCTCGCGGAACGCGTACAGGAACAACGCCATCGCACCCAGATCCAGACCGTTGGAACCCAGCCACATCAGGTGGTTGAGGATGCGCGTGATCTCGTCGAACATGGTGCGGATGTACTGCGCGCGCTCGGGTGCCTCGATGCCCAGCAGTGTCTCGATGGCGCGCACGTAGGCGTGCTCGTTGCACATCATGGACACGTAGTCGAGCCGGTCCATGTAGCCGATGGACTGGTTGAACGGCTTGGACTCGGCCAGCTTCTCGGTGCCCCGGTGCAGCAGGCCGATGTGCGGGTCGGCGCGCACGATGGTTTCGCCGTCCATCTCCAGCACCAGGCGCAGCACGCCATGCGCGGCCGGGTGCTGCGGGCCGAAGTTCATCGTGTAGTTGCGGATTTCTTGCGCCATCTCAGTTCTCCCGCCACTTGTCGGCGGCTTCGGCCCGCGCCTGCATCAGGTCGCTGTCGTC
>JBDTIE010000258.1:0-1998 GCA_039936515.1 Rhodanobacter sp.
CAGCACATCGCGCCGCTGGGTGCCGGTTTCCTGGTCACGCGCAGCTGGGGTCCGGACTGGTGGGTGGAGCACTACGACGCCCACGCGCAACTCGTGCGTCGCCTGGCGCTGCCTGCCCATGGCATCAGCGTCGGGGCGATTGCCTCCGCCGATGGCCAGGACCGCGCGTTGATCAGCTATAGCGGCTGGGTCACGCCCACGCATTGGGCCGAATACGACGGCCGTCGCGCCACGTTGAAAACGGTGTTCGAGGTCAAGCCGGCAGCGGATTACTCGCACGTCGTCGTGCAACGCATCGACGGCACCTCGAAGGACGGCACGCGCATTCCGGTCACCGTGTTGTCGCTGCCCGGCGTCACGCCCAACGGCGCGCGGCCGACCATCCTCTACAGCTACGGCGGCTTCGACCTGCCGGTCAAACCCGGCTTCATCGGCGCGAACCTGGCGTGGCTGGAACATGGCGGCGTGCTGGCCTACGCCAACATTCGCGGTGGCAACGAGAACGGCCAGGACTGGCATGCGCAAGGGCAGAAACTGCACAAGCAGAACGTGTTCGACGACTTCCACGCCGCCGCGTTGGCGCTGATCGCCACGCACTGGACCGACCGCGCACACCTGGGGATCCTGGGCGGCAGCAACGGCGGACTGCTGGTCGGCACGCAGATCGTGCAGCATCCGGGCGACTACCGCGCAGCGGTGGCCAAGGTCGGCATCCACGACATGCTGCGGCACGAAACCGACTTCGCCAATGGCGCCTACAACGTGCCCGAATACGGCAGCATCGCCGACCCTGCGCAGTTCAAGGCCACGCTGGCGTATTCGCCACTGCAAAACGTCCGCCCGCGCACCGCCTACCCGGCGGTATTGCTTACCACCGGGGAAAACGACCCGCGCGTGGCGCCCTGGCAGTCGCGCAAGTTCGCCGCCGCGCTGCAGAACGCCACCACCTCCGGCCATCCGGTGCTGCTGCTCACGCGCATGAATGCCGGACACGGCATCGGCGCACCGTTCAGCCAGCGCGTCGGAGACGCTGCGATCACCCTGACGTTTTTCGCGCATGAGCTGGGGCTGGGAGAGCCGTAGTTACCTTTCGAGCGGGGATGGCTTCGGGCGTCGGGGTCGGCGAAGATCGGGAAATCATTTCCTGCGTCCCGAGCCCCAGCATGATCCTGCCTGCCGTCGAACACGAAACCGCGCCATCGCCCGAGCACGCGGTCATCTGGCTGCACGGACTCGGTGCCGATGGCAATGACTTCGCACCGATCGTGCCGGAACTGGTGGACCCGGCGTGGCCACCGCTGCGCTTCGTGTTTCCGCATGCGCCGGTGCGGCCGGTGACGGTCAACAACGGCATGTCCATGCGCGCGTGGTACGACATTGCCGGCTTCGACTTGCTGGCGCGACAGGACGAAGCCGGCGTGCGTGCCTCCATCGGCGCGGTGGAGGCGTTGATCGAGCGCGAAAACGCGCGCGGGGTACCCAGCGAAAACATCGTTCTGGCGGGTTTCTCCCAGGGCGGCGCGGTGGCGCTGGCCGCCGGGTTGCGCCATGCGCGGGCGCTGGCAGGCATCGTGGCGCTGTCGACCTACATGCCGATCCACGCCACGCTGGCGGCCGAGCGCGATGTTGCCAACGCCGCCACGCCGATCTTCTTCGGCCATGGCACGGCCGACCCGGTGGTTGCACCGCAACGCGGCGTGGATTCGCGCAACCTGCTGCAGGGGCTGGGTTACGCGGTGGACTGGCACACCTATCCAATGGGTCACGCGGTGTGCGCGCAGGAGATCATTGACCTGCGCGCGTGGTTGGGGCTGCGTCTAGCCTGACCACGCCTGCGCGGCGGCGGCAGCCGGCGGTGCGGCATACTGACGGCATGCACGCCACCGTACCGAACCGGCGCTTGCCCGATAGCCTCGGCCACAGCCCGCTGCCCGCGTTTTGCGACCTGCCGGCGCTGTTCGCGCTGTTCGTGGTCGGCGCGCTGACGGTGACGGTGAT